>WLSJ01000016.1 GCA_009705865.1 Actinomycetota bacterium
ACAACCTTCTTCGCCGGAGCAGCCTTCTTCACAACCTTCTTCGCCGGAGCAGCCTTCTTCACAACCTTCTTCGCCGGAGCAGCCTTCTTCACAACCTTCTTCGCCGGAGCAGCCTTCTTGACTACCTTCTTAGCGGCGGTGGTCTTTTTCTTCGTTGCCATAATGAGCACTCTCTCTTTGCGCCGGACATCTGCCCGAGTTGCCCCGTGAGGCTACGGCCGAAATGGGTGTTTTCTCAACGTGCGAGAACGACAGATACCCCAATAACGGCACCTTCAATATTCACAGCCCGCTCGCCTGATCCGTCAAAGAGGACTTCGAGAGCCAATGTCTCGCTAGCTATCAGGCCTACGTGAGGCGCGATCTGGCCCTGCAGCTCTGCATCGACTGACAACGTCACAACGATTCGATCAGAAATATCAAGGTTGGCATCACGGCGAGCCTGCTGGACTGCGCGCACGATATCGCGGGCCGACCCTTCGGCCTCAAGTTCTGCAGTGACCTCCACGTCGAGCAGCACCACACCAACTCCACCAGGAAGCGGTGCACTAGCCGAACCTGATTCAGTGACCAATTTGAGAGAGTATTCACCTGGCTGCAGAGACTCGCCAGCAACATTGATGACATCACCGTCCTGGGTCCACTCTCCCTTTTTCACAGCCACAATGACTGCCTGAGTGCGCGACCCAAGTCGAGGACCAACAATTGCTGGAACAACCTGCAGTTCATGCGAAGCGATGGAATCAACATCAGTTGTCAAAACAACTTCACGAACATTCACTTCATCACGAACAATGTCGAGGAACCCTTCAAGCGACTGAGCATTTGCAGCTGCAATAGTCAGTGAAGAAAGCGGCAAACGCACCCGACGACCATGAGCTTTGCGCACTGATAAAGCCGACGAGCACACGTCTCGCACCATATCCATTGATGCAACGAGAGAACTATTGCGCGGCAAGGTTGACGACGATGGCCAATCAGTGAGATGAACGCTTCCGGCTTCTTCACCATGAAGACCCTGGAATACCTCATCAGTAACAAGCGGTAACAACGGCGCAGCAATGCGAACCACATAGTCAAGAACTGTGTGCAGGGTGTCGATTGCATCTTGGTCGCCAGCCCAAAAGCGATCTCGGCTGCGGCGAATGTACCAATTGGTCAATACGTCAAGGAAGGAACGCACTGTTTGGCACGCAGCAAACAGATCATATGAATCCATTGATGTTGTAACTGCGTCAATGGATTCGGCAAGTTTCGCGAGTACATACTGATCGAGAACATTCGCTGAGTCTGTACGTACGACCCCTGTGACGCCGTCAGCATTTGCATACAGCGCGAGGAAGTAATACGAGTTCCACAAAGGCAATAAGACTTGGCGAACTGTTTCACGCATGCCTTGTTCTGTGACTGAGAAATCTCCACCGCGCAGAATTGGAGACGACAACAGATACCAACGCATTGCGTCAGCTCCGTGTGAGTCAAACACAGCCATTGGATCTGGATAGTTGCGCAGACTCTTTGACATCTTGGCGCCATCATCACCAAGAACAATTCCGTGACTGATACAGGACAGAAATGACGGCTTATCGAATAACGCTGTAGCTAAGACGTGCAATGTATAGAACCATCCGCGTGTTTGACCAATGTATTCAACAATGAAATCGCCGGGATAATGATTGTCGAACCACTCTCTGTTCTCAAACGGATAGTGGACTTGCGCGAACGGCATTGACCCACTTTCAAACCAGCAATCGAGAACTTCCGGAACCCGTCGCATCATGGACTTGCCAGTGGGGTCATCTGGGTTCGGACGAACCAATTCATCAATGTTCGGACGATGGAGATCTGTTACTTCCACGCCAAAATCTCGAGATAAATCAGCGATGCTTCCATAAACGTCTAGTCGTGGATACGTCGGATCATCGCTCTTCCACACAGGGATTGGCGAACCCCAGAAACGATTTCGACTAATCGCCCAATCGCGAGCATTCGCTATCCACTTTCCGAATGAACCATCTTTGATGTGCTCTGGCGACCATGAAATTTGTTCGTTCAGTTCGACCATGCGGTCACGAAATTTAGTTACTTCAACAAACCACGAAGACACTGCTCTGTAGACAAGTGGCTCTGCACACCGCCAGCAATGTGGATACGAGTGATTGTAGGAATCATGACGAACCACAACGCCCATGCCCTTCAACGTACGCACGATGTCTGAGTTGGCCTCAAAGACATGTTGTCCGGCCCATGGCGTTATCTCGGCTGTGTAACAACCGTGTTCATCCATTGGACACAACGTTGGAATACCTGCAGCGTTGCATTCAATTTGGTCATCTTCACCAAAGCCTGGCGCCATATGCACGACACCAGTTCCGTCTTCAGTTGTTACGAAATCAGCACCGAGAACCTGAAATGCGTTCTCTGTCCCCGCAAAGAACGGAAATAGTGGTGCATACCGACGACCCACCAGGTCTGAACCCTTTACTGTGCGCACCAATTCTGCTCCCTCGAGTTCGTTCTCATACGAACCGAGTCGGGCTTGCGCTATGAAGTACGTATTGCCATCGGGATGAAGTAATTGCGCATAGTCAATGTCAGGACCAACTGCAAGGGCCAAGTTTGATGGCAAAGTCCATGGTGTTGTTGTCCACGCGAGAATCTTTTCTCCGGTTTCAAGAGTAAACGCAACTGTCAACGCTGGATCTTGGCGATCCTTGTACACATCATCCATACGCGTTTCCGTATTTGACAATGGTGTTTCACAACGCCAGCAATAAGCAAGGACCCGGAAACCTTCGTAAATCAGACCTTTTTCATGCAGGGTCTTAAATGCCCACATGACGCTTTCCATATAAGAGGTATCAAGCGTCTTGTAGTCGTTTTCAAAATCAACCCATCGTGCTTGACGAGTGACATACCGTTGCCACTCGTCGGTGTAGCGCAGAACACTGGTACGACATGCGTCGTTGAACTTGTCAATTCCGAAAGCGGCAATCGCAGGATGCCCGGCGATGCCAAGTTCTTTTTCTGCTTCTACTTCTGCAGGAAGACCGTGACAATCCCAACCGAATCTTCGGTCCACGTGGCGACCGCGCATTGTTTGATATCGAGGAATGGCATCTTTGACGAATCCGGTCAGAAGGTGACCGTAATGAGGCATTCCGTTTGCAAATGGTGGGCCATCATAAAAAATGAATTCGTTCTCGCCGTTTTGTCCTACGGGACGAGCTGCAAGACTTTTTGCAAACGTTTGATCGCGCTCCCATCGTGCCAGTACGCCTTCTTCCAAATGAGGAAAATTTGGCTGGGGGTCAACCTTCGGATACGTCACGCAATAAGGCTAGGGGGCTAAGAGGCTTAGCACCCAAGGATGCGTGCCAGAACCTGTACGCCGATGAGGACAACTAAGGGCGTGAAATCAAAAGGCCCCATAGTGGGAAGAACTCGACGAATTGGGGCAAAAACAGGTTCTGTGACCTTGTAGAGAAATTCAACGACCGGGAGCAATGCGCTACCAGGCGAGATCGGAAAGAAAGTAGAAATTGCGCGCGCTACCACAATCAAGACATAGATATTCGCGACAGCACAAATGATTTGCACGATGAAGTCCTAGTAACGAGGTGAGTCGAAACTCACAGCTGGCTTCAACAAATACACGCCGCTACCAACTTTTTCCATTGTGCCGCTCAATGCGTAACACATGCCACTTGCGAAGTCGATAATTCGTCGCGACATTTCTCGGTCAGCGCCCTCAAGATTCACAATGACGGGAACGCCCTCTTTAAAGTGATCTGCAATTTCTTGTGCTTGATTAAAATTACGTGGACGAACAGTGACTGTTTCTCCGGCACCAGCGATTGGTCGCACTGTTGGAGTAGAGCGCGCGGTACCAACAGGTCGCACTTGCAAGCCAGAATCATCTGGACGACGTGCTGCACCAGTGTCATCGATGCGAGCTGGTCGGGACGGGCGTTGTGTCTCTGATGAATACTCTGGTTCGAATCCGGCACGACGATTGTTGTCTGGAGCTGCACGACCTGGACGCTGTGGTCGCTCGTACTCCATTGACATGTCGTAGTCGTCGTAGGCGTCTTCGCCACTCAGACCTAAGTAATCCATTGCACGGCGGAAAAATGACATATTCGTAGGCTAATGCACTTCGATTAGCAGATGTGGGACATGCACTATTAGTTCATTATCGGGCGGGAACCAAACAAGGCACTACCCACCCGGACCATTGTGGATCCACAGGCAACTGCGATTGCAAAATCTGCCGACATACCCATTGAGCACACCGCCAGGGCCTGTTGATTCACCAATTCACGCAGTAATCGAAAGGACTTTTCGCATTCCGCCTGAGAACCATCAGTAGGTCCGATTGTCATGAGACCAGCGACATGGAGACCGGCCTTTTCAGCTCGTTGTCTCATACTGTCGATTTCCGACAGATCTATCCCGCCCTTCGAGCGCTCCCCCGTTGTATCTACTTGAATCAAGATTGAGGCGCCAATAGCTCGGCGAGACAATTCATCAATAACTGATTCTCGGTCCACTGACTGCCATAACGCCACATCGCTGGCAAGAAGTCGAACCTTGTTTGACTGCAGGGTTCCGATGAAATGAACATCGATAGGTGGCAAGCCCTGTGCAACTTTCGTCACCAGTTCTTGTGCATAGTTTTCGCCGACAGCGTCACAACCAGCAAGAGCAGCAGCCCGGATTGCATCAACGCCGAATGACTTAGTAACAGCAACGAGAGACACGCCAGACCCACCTGCAGACGTTATGTCGGCGCGAATTTGAGCTACGCGATCAGCCACCTCATTGGTGTCGATCATGTTGAGTTTGCTACTTCAAGAAAGAAGGAACGTCGAAATCGTCATCGTCATCAGACAACGGATCTGAGTCAGAGAAAATATCTCGAACATTGCTTGTCGAAGGACGTGCATCAGATTGACGTGATGCTGAACGAGTTCCGACAGATGAACCACCAGAACTTGCATCCCAGCGTTCGAAACCTGCGGCTATGACGGTGACCTTGATTTCGTCACCCATTTCGTCGTCAATGACAGTACCGAAAATGATGTTGGCATCTTGATGAGCGACCCCATGGACCACTTCGGCAGCAGCGTTTACTTCGAACAAGCCCATGCTGGATGGGCCAGTGATGTTCAACAAAATTCCGCGTGCACCATCGATTGCAGCTTCGAGCATCGGGCTCGAAATGGCATCTTTTGCTGCCACAACTGCACGATTATCGCCACTTGCAATACCGATGCCCATCAATGCTGAACCAGCACTGGTGAGAATCATCTTGACGTCAGCAAAGTCAGTGTTGATAAGACCTGGCGTTGTAATGAGATTGGTAATACCGGCTACGCCTTGCAACAAAATCTCGTCAGCCATTTTAAAGGCGTTGACCAAAGAGGTCTTATCGTTCGCAACAGTGAGAAGTCTGTCGTTTGGAATAACGATCAGAGTGTCTACTTTTTCTTTCAAACGCTGAATACCGTTGTCGGCTTGTACGGCACGACGTCGACCTTCAAATTGGAACGGACGTGTAACAACACCAATGGTGAGAGCTCCGAGTGACTTAGCAATCTCTGCGATAACAGGAGCCGCACCAGTTCCGGTACCGCCTCCTTCGCCTGCAGTAATGAAGACCATGTCAGAGCCATTAATGAGCTCTTCGATTTCTTCGCGATGAGCTTCAGCAGCTGCACGACCAACGTCAGGATCTGAACCTGCTCCGAGTCCACGCGTGAGATCGCGACCAATATCGAGTTTTACATCGGCATCGCTCATGAGAAGCGCTTGCGCATCTGTGTTAATTGCGACAAATTCAACACCGCGAAGACCAGCATCGATCATGCGGTTGACAGCGTTCACGCCGCCTCCGCCAATGCCAATCACCTTTATAACGGCGAGATAATTCTGTGGTGCACCGGCCATTGACCATTTACCTCCAGTAAGGAGTCCGTGAGGACTGATTTCTTTAAGTTTCCCACATCAGGACCGATTTATGTGGCAATTGATAAGTCCGAATGGTTCTTATCGCACCTGAACGGTCGGCTCACCAGTCGAAACATCAATAATTGCCAATGTGGAAGGGTTCTGACGCCGAAGAAGGACGACCACCGCCACCAACTTGTTCTGGAGGTCATTTGGTGGTCCGAAGCGCACAAGGGTTCCCCCAGCGAGGGTCATTGCCAATTCGCCACCACCGCTCACCTCGAGAGATTTCACCAAAGGACGCAGTTCATCGGGCAAAGCAAGAACGAGCTGGGCTGCGGCTCGATACACATCATCTGCAACTGCACCGGCTTCCAGAGTTGGCCCAACACCCCCTACCCGCAAATACTTTGTGGGCCACCCTGCCAGAACAGCGATAACACGTCCGCGAGCGTCAATGATTCGGGCTTTTTGATCACTTCCGACGTACCAGATGACCGGAACACGTTCAGCAATTTCCACGAGGGCTTTTCCGGGAAAGCGAGTCGTGATTCGAACGTCTGATACCCAAGGATCAGACAAAAGTAATTCTCGGGCCTTTCGAGTGTTCACAGTAAACACTGATGCCCCTTTCAGAGTCTTTTGAACGGCCGTGATTGCATCTGGCGAGGTGTAAACATTTCCCTCCAATGTCACTGACCTGATCGCAAAAATTGGTGACGCAAGTAGTGCAATCACAATGGCCACTAATCCAATGACCGCGCCCGCGAGTTTCAGCCACTTGACTTTCTTTAAGCGCTCTCGCCGTCGTGACCGTCGTTGTCGGTCTTCGAAAGAATTGTCAGGCCTGTCATCGTCAACGATGACAACACTGTCTAATTGGTCATCTATAACGATCAAGGTCCCCGCGTCGTCGGCCATGCCATTGAGCAATGGGTCAATGGCATGAGCCCCTGCAAAAACCTGTACTACCGCATCATCTCCATCAACTATTTCGATGACATCGAGAGACACATCGGACGGAGTGACGTCGCTAGGCATCTCTTCAGTTAGCTCCAAACGATCAGTGTCAGTTGCCTCATCGGCAATTTCAACTGTTTCGCGATTGCCAAAAAGTCCTGACAACTCCTTTAGGACATGGTCAGAAACTTCGGTAACAGAAATCTCCTCTGCGCGATTGTTCGCTACGGGATCCTTTTCCTCGGTCATGCACGCTCTCCGAGAAGTCGCTGTAACTCCTCTTTGGCTGCAACGTGTTCTACTGCCGTATGAGAAGGGTGAGTAAAACGAGTCATGAGATCTGAAGAAAAACCAACGAGGCACACTTCGCTATACAGACGAATGCCGTGGGCAGATTCAACTGTACTTTGAACATGTGCCATGACCGCTGCAATGTCGGCTGCAGTTGCACCCTCTGCTGCCTGAATGAAATTTGCGTGCTTTTCAGATACTTGGACAGCACCTATTGTGAAACCTCGCAACCCCGACGAGTCGATCAGGGCCCCTGAACTGTCGTCGCCTGATCCCGGATTCACAAACACTGATCCAGCGTTACGCCCACCAGGTTGATGTTCGCGCCGCCAGCCGACTACTTCGTTAATGACATTTGTGCCAATGGCTGCATCCTGGGCAATTGTCAACAATCTCACAGACAGAAGAACGTGATGACTAAGTAGTGCTGAACCGCGGAAAAAGAAACCTAGACGTTGGGCATCAACGAGAGCTGTCTGACCAGTACGTAATGACAGGACTGTTGCATCAACTACTGCAGACGCCATATCAGCACCGTGGCCACCTGCATTCATACGAATAGCACCACCAACGGTTCCGGGAATTCCGACGCACCATTCAAGCCCACCTCGCCCTGCGCCCACAGAACGACGAGCCAATACCGGCATCAACATTGATCCGTTTGCCTCAACCACATCGCCATTGATAGCCACTTCTTTATCTGTCACAGACGGAGACATCACGATGACCACTCCATTGAATCCAGAATCAGCGACTAGAAGATTGCTGCCACGTCCAATTACGAGTGTTTCCACATCTGGGAATCGACGCAATATCGATCCCACCGAAATGGCTTGGTCTGTGGACGTTACTTTCACCACACACGCACCATGACCTCCGACTCCATACGTCGTGAGAGGTGCTAGAGGTACGTCAGTGCGAACGTCAAGATTCGCCGCAGTCAGCTCTGCAACAATTGTTTCGATAGTCATAGCGTTGTCGCTTGAAGATCATCAGGGAACGTCTCAATATCGCCACAGCCCATGGACACGCACATATCACCAGGTTTGATCCATGTCAGTACCGCATCAACTGTGTCTTGACGCGATGGAGCCCACACCACGTCGGCACCAACATGTTTTGCCTTGATGGCATTTGCAACCAACTCGCCAGTCACGCCTTCGATTCTTTCCGTACCCGAGGCATAGACATCAGTGATGACAATTCGGTCTGCGCCCGTGAAACAGTCGCCATATGAATCGGCCATCGACGCAATCCGGTGAAATCGATTCGGCTGAAAAACAGCGACGATTCGTCCCCTTCTTCCTGGATGTAACCGAACAGCCTCAATCGTTGCCTCAATCTCTGCCGGAAGGTGCGCGTAGTCATCTATCAACAAGGAACCATTAAATGAACCCCGCTCGGTGAAGCGTCTAGCGACTCCGGTAAATGTACTTGCTGCACTACAAGCGACTGCGGGGTCAATGCCCAGTCGGATTGCCATTGCCAGAGCAGCTGCAAAATTCATTGCATTGTGCTCGCCACGCAAGAGCAGATCACAACTAAATGCTTGATTGCCAACGTTCACTTCAATATGAGTACCCGTTACATTCGATGACGTGTTCACAATTCTGACTGTGGAAAGTTCTGACCTACCAAAGGTTGTGACACGATCATCTGTACCAAGTGATGAGATCAATTCAGATGATCCCGCATCGTCTGCGTTTAACACAACAGCCCCATTTATGCGCGCGGCTACATCAGAAAAACACTGCTTCACACCTTCGAACGTTTCGAAATAGTCAAGATGGTCGATATCGATATTTGTAACTATCAGTGATGACAACGGAAGAACATCGAGCGTGCCATCACTTTCATCAGCTTCAATGATCAGAAGCGACCCATCTCCGTGCACACGTTCATGGCGGTCAAGTACCTCGGCTCCAATAATTGACGATGGAGACAACCCACCCGCTCTTGTCATTGCGGTCAGGAGAGCTGTTGTTGTGGTTTTTCCGTGAGTACCGGCAACACCGACGGCATTGGTAGCAGCGCAAATTGAGGCAAGCATTCCGGAACGATGTCGCACGTCTATTCCGAGACGTTGGGCTTCGACCAATTCAACATTCGTAGACGGAATCGCTGTGGAGTACGTGACGACATCAGCTCCTTGTACCACTGACGTCGAATGCCCGATAAAAACAGTTGCACCGCGTTCACGCAATTGTGCAACTACTTCAGAATCGTGCTGATCAGAACCGGTTACCTCATGACCCATCTCGATCAATAAACGTGCAAGTGCGCTCATGCCAGGCCCACCAATACCAATGACATGACAACGAAGGCGCGTCGCCAGAGACAGTATTGGTTCAGCGAGTCGACGAGAGGCGTACATTAGTCATCCATTGTTCCACGCGCCATGGGCGAGCGTGCAACGTTCTGGATCACATTTACTAGGCCAGGACCACGGTGTTTGACACCCAATGCAAAAGCCTTGTGTGTCATATCAACGATTCGAGATGGATTATTCAACAGCTGCATGACGAGATTCACTGTTGTGCCGTCAGCACACGAGGCGTCGTCAACAAGTTCGGCAGCACCTGAATCAGTCAGCCAACGTGCATTCAACTCCTGATGTCCGTCTGATGCATCAGGCCATGGCACCAATACGGCCGCAATTCCGACTGTTGCAATTTCTGCGACCGTGCTTGCTCCAGCACGTGCAACCAAAACATCAAGGGCGCTGTACACATCAATCATCCGCTCTTCATAACCAACTCGGATGTATTGCACACCTGCTGGTACATGAGGCATTGGGTCACGCACAAAACGATCTCCACATATGTGGTACACGACTGCTTCTTTACCAGCGAGAGCAAGGAGCAACTCCGGAGCCATTGCATTAAGAGTTTTCGAACCTAAAGAACCACCCATGATGACGACCATCTGAGCGGTCGATGAAATTCCCAGAAGTTCGCGAGACGAAGGACGACGTTCAGCCACTTTCAATTCGCGAAGATGTTGTCGCACTGGGGCTCCAGTCACTATCGCATTCGGAAGTGAACTGTCTTCAAATGCAACTGCCGAGACCGCCGCATGTCGAGCTTGTCGCCGTGTTGCAAGACCAGGTATGCGGTCATAGCTGACACACACCAGCGGAACATCATGGGCAATCGCAGCGCGCGACATTGGTTCACTGGCATAACCACCCACAGAAATCACTACTTGCGGCTTCCATCGTTTGATGAGCGAGCGTGCAAGAACACGACTGTGCATCAACCTCCATGGAAGAACGGCATTGCGAGCGAGGGCGCGAAGACGTAGCGAGCGCTGCAAGCCCGATATCGGTAGGAATTCACAACCGACTCCGGTGCCACGCATCAAGACTGTTTCTACTCCGCGGCGTGAACCCACATACCGAATCTCCTCGACAGAATGTCCGGCATCTACTAACAGTTCACAGATTGCCAACGCAGGAAGAACGTGGCCACTAGTGCCGCCGCCCGTGACAACTGCAAACACCATGTGTTACTTCGAACTCTTTACGTCACGAGCCACATTCAGCAATAACCCTGCCCCGGCCATCGATGCAATCAATGAAGAACCGCCATAAGACAAGAATGGAAGTGTTAGCCCCGTCATCGGCAAAATTCCGACCACTCCTCCGATGTTGACAAATGCCTGAATGCCGAACCAACTTGTAATACCACCAGCAATGAATGCGCCATGAGTGTCAGGAGCCGACAATGCAACCTGAATGCCAAAGACAACAAGCGCCATGAATCCGCCCACAACCATGAGTGTTCCGAATAATCCCAGCTCTTCGGCAATCACCGAGAAAATAAAGTCGCTATACGCAAGAGGTACATACCCCCACTTGCTAGTGCCAGAGCCAATACCCGTACCAGACCAACCACCGTTAGCGATACTGAGCAGTGATTGATACACCTGATATCCACTGTCCTCTTTTGTCGCATCAAGATGCATAAAGGCAAGCATGCGCGCACTTGCATTCGTAGCAAAAGTTAAAACCAGTGCACCGAGTGCGCCGACACCGATTGTCGTTGCCCATAATTGTCGAGCAGGCAAACCAGCAATCACCATCATAAAGAGAACGATTCCGGCAAAAATAAGACTTCCGCCGTAATCTTTCTGCGCTGCACACAAACCAGCAGTTACACCCATTGCCGCAAGAACTGGCCACAACACGATGCTCGTGATCTTGACGGAACGATGGCGATGCGACAGAAGGTTTGCACAAAACAGCACAACTGCCAGTTTCATAAATTCTGATGGCTGCATTCGAAATGGCCCCACGTCCAACCATGCGCGAGCTCCGTGCACGAGAGCTCCGGTCAAAATAACGAATACATTCATGGCCACGACAGATAAAACAACAGGCATCAAAATTCTGGAACTGTGCCACGATTCATATGGCAGCGCATACGCTGCCCACATTGCTAAGGCTCCGGCAGCTGCCCACGCTGATTGTCGTACAAACATCCCCCATGCAGATGATCCTGAATGCAGACTCGTCACTGATGACGACGAGAGAACCATCACCAAACCGAGCATCACAAATGAAATAACAATGATCCAAATCCAGAAGTAAGCCGCTGTGGGCTTTTCCAATGGAAGTCGGTGTCGATCCGCAAGACCTGTACGGCGCAACGTTGCCAAGCGACGTTCTTTTAGTGTTGGAGTTGTTCTCTTTTCAGTCGTCATCAGATCTACCGCTCACTACTTTTGAAATGCTCACGCACTTGTCTTTGAAAATCGTCACCACGTTCGTTGTAATTGGCGTACCAGTCATAACTTGTGCATCCTGGTGACAACAGCACGGTTGCACCATCTCTAATCAAACCATGAGCTTCTGCCACAGCCTGAGACATTGACCCAGCGATACGCACAGGACACTTACCGGCAAATGCTTCGGCCACTGCATCAGAATCTTCTCCGATTGCTACAACTCCAATAACTCGCGATGCCTCTGTCGCCATCTGTGACAAATCTAAATCCTTATTGCGCCCTCCTGCAATCAGCACAATTCTGTCAAATGATCGAATTGCAGCAAGAGCTGCATGTGGACTAGTTGCTTTCGAATCGTCATACCACGCAGACTCTTCAAACTGTCCGACTAGTTCAATTCTGTGATGAGCCGATTCAAATGCACCAAGCGGTATCGATACTTCTTTGACATCACACAAACCTGATTCGATCACCATTGCAGTAGCAGCTAATGAGTTCGTGATGTCATGAGGCAGAGACCGCCACAAATCTGACGTCGCCATGATTTCACCAGATGGACACACCAATGATCCGTGCTCGACTCGGTAATCACCTGAGTCAATACCGAAAGTGACACACCGTGCACCAGAGGAATGGGCAACGTCAACAATCATTGAATTGCCAGCCGGGGCGACGACGACATCAATTGATGTTACATGTGCCCACATTTGACGTTTGGCCGCTGTGTACTCCTCAATAGACCCATGCCAGTCCAAGTGGTCCGGCGCAAGGTTTAGCCATGCAGATGCATCACAGCGAAACGCCGTCGTGAAGTTCAGTCGAAAACTAGAGCACTCAACTACAAATGCATCAAAGGGTTGATCAACGGCAGTCACGAACGGAAGATCAGTGTTGCCCACCTCGCCGACCGAACGACCTTGGGAACGCAATAGTTCCGCAGCAATCATTGTGGTTGTCGTTTTCCCATCCGTACCAGTGACGCCAAGAATGGGACGTGGTCCACCTGCCCGCATCTGTTCCCATTCGTATGCAATATCAATTTCAGAACGAACCGCTATGCCCTTTTTCAATGCAGAAACGATCACAGGATGATGTGGTGCAACTCCCGGAGCAGGAACCAGAAGGTCTACCCCTTCAAGAAATTGTGACCGTGAAGAAGAGTTATCAACGGATAGCAATTCGCAGGATAATTCCGAAGCAAGTTGCTGATGCCCTGTCGAAAGATTGTCGTCAGAAAGCACGACGTCATAATCATGAAGCACAAGTGCACGGGCTGTGGCTTCACCTGCACGTCCAAGTCCAAAAACTGCTGCACGCATCGCGTCACCGCCCGGCAAATGAATCGGCGATGTGCGTGAAATCGGCAATAAACATCCCCACAGCAACTGCGACACAAATTCCGGAAAGAATCCAGAATCGAATGATCACTGTGGTCTCAGGCCAACCGAGAAGTTCAAAATGATGATGAATTGGCGACATGCGAAACAATCGTTTCTTTCGACCAGACGCCTTAAAGACACCCATCTGCAATGCGACCGAACCAGCTTCCATGACGTTGAGTGCACAGATAAGAGGCAACAACATATGAGTGTTCGTCGTGACAGCCAGTAGCCCCAAAGCTGCACCAATACCTAAAGCCCCAACGTCACCCATGAAAATACGTGCGGGCGCAGCGTTCCACCACAAAAACCCGCCACAAGCACCAGCCATCGCAGCGGAAAACACAGCAAGGTCAAGAGGGTTAACAAGGTGATACAAATCTGGGTTTCGAAAAGCCCAATATGCAATCACAGTAAATGCAAGAAAACCAAAAAGTGCTGAACCCGCAGCTAGTCCATCGAGACCGTCAGTCACGTTCACTGCATTAGTTGTGGCCCACACCATGATCGATGTCCAAAGAACCCACAAGATTGGAGAGAGGTGCCAGCCTGGGAGATCGAAACGAGTGAAAGACAATGTCTCACTGACGCCGGTTCCCATCAGCAACCACGACATCATGATCACTACAAGACCAAACGTGATGTATCCCTTTTTCTTCCAGAAAATTCCTCTGTTGTGTGAACGTCGAACTTTAAGAAAATCGTCCAAGAAACCAATGATCGACAAAACTCCACAGATAGCCCACATGATCATGGCTTGGTCAGAGAGTGCTATGCCCCCGCGCAAATGCCCTGCTAACCAACCAATAAAAGCGGAGAACATAATGGCGATCCCGCCCATAGTGGCGGTCCCCTGTTTTTTCATGTGATGCACAGGTCCATGATCATCAGATCCGAGAATTGGCTGACCTTTTCCAAGAGAGTCAAAGAACGAGATCAGTGCACGCGTTCCAAAGAGAGACAAAACCATCGCAACTGCACCCGCAATAAGAACTGCAATCATTTCAAATTTTCCTTTCTCTTGAGCAGCGCCACTTGGGCAACAGCGACATCACTGAATGGCAAAAAATCTCCATGTATCTCTTGGGTCAATTCATGACCCTTGCCAGCGACAACCACCATGTCACCACGGTTCGCCCCCAAGATGGCGGATTCAATCGCCTTTTCCCTATTCACGATGGAACTAACCCTTGCCCCATTGGATGAAACGCCCTGCATGACATCTGCCACAATTTGCTCGGGATCTTCACTTCTCGGATTATCAGAGGTCACAATCACGACATCGGCCACTTCAGTAGCGATACCACCCATCACGGGCCGCTTGGCGGAGTCACGGTCACCTCCGCAACCAAATACGACAATGAGCTGAGCCTGCGTGATCATGCGCGCACTTGTCAAGAGACCACGTAGTGCTTCTGGCGTATGTGCAAAATCGACAACTACATCTATTCCAGCATCGTTAGGGATTGATTCAAAACGCCCGGGAACTGTTGCGACTTGTGCGCAGCCACTAAGAATTGCAGAGTCTGAAACGCCCATTTCTGCGGCCGCTGTTATCGCTGCAATCGCATTAGCTACAGAGAACGTCCCACCGATTGGCAAGCTAATGGCAAGTGATCTCCATGAAAAAGCAACACGCTGGGCAGAGATTGACACATCTGTTACATCGGATGCCGAGAAACCAGTTGTGCGAATCTCTGCATTCAGAAACAACTGCTGGCCATAAGCATCGTCAGTGTTTACTACTGCACAGCGTGACAACTGTGACGTGAAGAGGGACTTCTTAGCAGCGAAATAATTCTCCATCGTTCCGTGAAAATCAAGATGATCGTGACCCAAATTTGTAAATATCGAAAGATCAAAAACAATTCCGTCAACTCGGTGTTGTTGCAGTGCGTGGGAAGAGACCTCCATCACAACATGATCAACTCCTGAGTCAACAAGACTGCGCAATTGAGCTTGTAAATCAATTGATTCAGGAGTGGTACGACTTCCCGTCAATGTCCCCATCACATGAACTGAAGCTCCGTGCATAGATAGAACAGAGCCCAAAATTGCAGCCGTTGAAGTTTTTCCGTTCGTGCCCGTGATTCCCACCATCTTGAGAGACGATGCCGGATGGCGAAACGCAGCAGATGCTATTCGACCAAGGACAGAACGAACATCTTCAACAATAATTTGAGTAATTGAAGGAGAAATCGATTCGTCTACTTGATCAACTAGTACAGCGCTGCAACCACGCTCAAGTGCTTCATTGATGAACCGGTGTCCGTCAAAGGACTCACCGCGAACACAACACAAGATGTCACCAGATTCAATATTTCTCGAATCTTGAGAGATGCCGGTGAGAATGGTCTGGCTATCGCCAACAATTCTGGCGCTGATATCTGCATGCATGACAAGGCTGTCGACAGACAGCGGTGAAAATGAATGCCGAGGCATGGTACATAACCCGATCAGTGCCCAGCGGACTTGGCGCCGGCCTTACAACCAGTCCCAGGTCCTGTTGCCTCGATACCCAACTCGTGCATCACGCTTGGAACTAGTCGAGCGAATACTGGCGCAGCTGCAGTTCCACCGAATCTGTCTCGTGAAGATGCATCAGGCTCGTCGATACTGATCAACATAGTGACCTGTGGATTGCTCGCTGGGAAATATCCGACAAACGATGCAAAATACTTACGACCACCAGTGTCAGTTGAATATGTTCCGTTCGCTTGCACCTTGTAACCGGTTCCGGTTTTTCCGGCTATTTCCATTCCCTTAACCTGAGCGAGCTCTCCCGTACCAGTACAGATAACTTCGCGAAGCATGTCAGTCATAGTGGCTGCAGTTTCAGGTTTCAATACTGCACGACTATCAGACGCACCAGACGAATGACGCTTGCCGGATTTATCAATTGTTGCACTCACTAACTGCGGCGCGACATAGACACCCTTATTCGCAACAGTGTTTACTCCGGCGATCAATTGCAATGGAGTTGTTGCCATTCCGTAACCGTAGGACACAGTTACCTTTTCCGTGCCTCGCCATTTCTTAGCGTCACGTAAGGTTCCCCGACTTTCCCCTGGATATTGAAGCCCAGTGGCGCTTCCGAAACCGAACGCTGATAAATAGTCATGCAAAGTGTTTGACGAAATCTTCTCTGCGGTCATCAATGTTCCAATGTTTGAACTTTCGCTGACGATTGTCCGCAGGTTCATGTCCATTGGTGGATGAGGCCATGCATCACGAATGGGGTACTTATCCACCACGATGACGCCAGGAACTTTCTGCACCGTTTCGGGCGTCACAACTCCTTCGTTGAGAGCCGCACTAATTGAAAACACCTTTGCGACAGAACCTGGTTCATACGCTTCCACGGCTGCAAAGTTTCCGGTTGCCAACACTGCTGAACCAGCCGCGTTGCGACGCACATTCGACATTGCATAAATCTGACCAGTAGTTGAATTCATCACAATTGCTGTGCCACCTTTTGCACTCAACTGACCTACACGGTCTAAAAGAGCGGTATCGGTTTGATATTGAATATTCTTGTCAAGGGTTAGAACGATGTCATCTCCAGGAACAGGAGCCAACGTTGTGCTTTGCACTCCGGCAATTGAACGGCCGTTTTTGTCAACTTCTCTAATTCCTTTGCCATCAACACCAGTCAGAATCTTGTTGAATTGCTTTTCAAGCCCAGAGATTCCCAATCCATCAGGATCTGTGCGGCCAATCACTGCACCTGCAACTCCGCCTTCAACTTCTCGAGAAGGTTCGGTATAGGAATACACACCAGGCAGTCCAAGTCCGAGCAATGTCTGTGCTTCCACTTTTGTCATTCCACGGGCGATATATCGAAACTTGGATCCAGGAACACTCAGGGCTTCAAGAAGTTTTGCTTCTTGTTCTGGGGTATACGCCAAAGCAACTGCCAGTGAATGTGCGACAAAAGGAAAATCAGTGATGGCGCGAGGATCTGCGTACACAGTGGTGCTTGGCACCGACAGCGCTAATTCATTGCCATTTCTATCGAAAATAACCCCGCGAGCAGCGCGCATGATGTTGACTCGCGTGCGTTGATCGACGCTTGCTGCAAAGTATTTCGAACGTTGGACAGTTTGAAGCATTCCAACTCGAACAAGTAGCACGCTCATAAGTGCAATCATGACGACGACAATGATTCGAAGTCTTCCCTTTACCCTGCGATGAGCCTCTGACGATGGAATTTTGCTTGAGCGCAGTGCGGATGGCACTTCACCGGTGAAACAAGTCTTCGTCCAACGCCATGCGGACATCATCAATGATTCAAATGGAGACGTAGTGGCGACCGGACGACGCGATGGTGCCGTTCGCGCAGCAGCTGGACGGCTTGGCTTTTTAGCTACCGACGGTCTGCTGGTTGAACGTGAGCGAGAAGAAACTGCACGGCTGTCGCGTGTAGTGCGAGGCGAGGATTCACGAGAACTCGAGGCGGTGCCATGAGAACGAGTACCTCTTTGTGAACCTGAACCGCTGCTCATGGTGCACCAACTACTGCGGCCTTCATTCGGCCAAACTCGTCAAGTGGAGATTCAGAATGAGCAGCGACATCTGAGTCAACTTTTCCGACTGTTGCAGCAACTTCAGCAGCTACAGATACCGGAATAGCCACCATGCGAATACCGAGACTAGGAACGAGACCCATGAGGCTTGCACGATTCATTAACTGTCCGGGAGACTGCAGGTTCGCACGTTCTGCGCGCAAAGTTTCGAAATGAGAACGAGCCCGTGTGATGTCATAGTTCAGCTTGTCGAGACGCATTTGTTGTTGGGCCATATGGGCACGCAACGTAACGATGCAGAACATCACAGCCACGACTGCAGACAAGATCGTGAACACTCGGTAGTACCGACGTTCACTGCCTTGTACCAACACCAAGGTGGGGCGTGGTTCCCGTTCTTGACGAGGCGAACCAAATACCGGAATCTTGAGTGCAACAGCCATGACTACTTCTGATCCCGTATTTCAATTTTTTCCACCACACGCAAACGTGCAGAAGATGAACGTGGGTTAGAAACCAACTCTTCTTTGCTTGCATCGCGAGGAGCACGAATGCGAACAACAGAACGGACTGCACCACAACCACAGGGCAAATTGGGGGGACAATGACAATCCCCTGTTTCAGCCGAACGCATGACTGACTTCACGATGCGATCTTCTCCTGAGTGATACGACAGAACAGCCAAACGTGCACCAGGAGCCAACATTTGAATCACGCTGTGCAATGCGCCAGGAAGTATTTCCAATTCAGCATTGACTTCAATACGAATGGCTTGAAAAGTTCTTTTAGCTGGATGGCCTCCGCGGCGACGTGCTGGCGCAGGAATTGCCGAACTCACTACATCTGACAGGCGTGCTGTTGAGTGAATTGGGCGGGCCGCAATAATCGCTTTTGCAATTCGGTAGGCATGGCGCTCATCAGCATTACGGCGCAACATTTGTGTGAGTGCCTCTTCGTCGTATGTATTGACGATTACATCTGCGCTCAAGATTTGAGAGCGATCCATACGCATGTCAAGCGGCGCATCGAAACGATATGAAAATCCGCGCTCTGCTACATCAAACTGTGGTGATGAAACACCGAGGTCGAAGAGGGCACCAGACAACGCACTGATGCCCTCTTTCGCCGCGATCTGCGCCGCTGCATCGAAGCGGGCGCGCCGGAGGGCAACGCGTCCACCGCAACCAGCGGCTGCAAGAACTTGTTCGGCCGATTCAATGGCCACTTCGTCTTGGTCAATCCCCAACAACGAAACATGAGGATGAGCAGTCAGGATGGCGGCACTATGTCCAGCGCCACCCAATGTTGCGTCAAGAAAAACTCCATCGTTCATGTCTGAAAAGAGATCAACGATTTGCTCCAACATCACAGGCCGATGCGCAAAGACCGCGTTCATGCTGCACCCCGTGTCATGACGGACGGTCCCTGGCAGCCTCCCGGAAAGCAATTGCCACCCGGATGTATCCCCGGAATGTGCGCGATGGTAGCGGGCGGAGTTGGAGCTAACCACCGTGCCATCCGGGAGACTGCCAGAGACCGTCGGCCGCTGACTGATTGAAAAGACATGAGGAGCATCGGGAAT
>WLSJ01000160.1 GCA_009705865.1 Actinomycetota bacterium
ATGGCAATACCGCCCGAATGAAGGCGAATCAGACACTGACTTCAAAGATCGCATTCGCCCTATCTTGCGCGCCCAACTCAGCAACGCAAAAGCAAGTGGCGTACTCGTCCCTCAATTGGTTTACGGCTACTTTCCCGTTAACAGCGATGGCAATGATCTTGTTGTTTACACGGACGACACACGCACCGTTGAGCGCACACGCTTTAACTACCCGCGCCAAAAGGTTGCGCCGTTTATGTGCATCGCCGACTTCTTTCGGTCTGTTGAAAGTGCTGAACCTGACTACGCTGCGTTCCACATTGTCACCATGGGTCAACCAATTAGCGAAGCAGCTGGCGAACTGTTCGCTGCCAACAAATACCAGGACTACCTCGAGCTTCACGGCATCGGTGTTGAAATGGCTGAAGCACTTGCTGAGTATTGGCACCATCGCATTCGCACCGAATGGGGTTTCGTGAATGAAGACGGCCCTTCAGTTGCTGGTTTGTTCCGTCAGCAATACCGCGGCGGTCGTTATAGCTGGGGTTACCCCGCTTGCCCAGACCTTGAAGACAATGCGCGCGTTGCCGAGCTGCTTGAAGCTGGTCGTATTGGTATCGAAGTGAGTGAAGAGACTGGCTGGCAATACCAACCAGAACAAACCACATCAGCGATTATCTGTCATCACCCGAAGTCAAAGTACTTCGTCGCCCGCGACTAGCGACCCCACTCAACCGACCGGAATTTGACCCATTTTTTATCGACTACAGTCCGTTTATGACCTTAGATATCTCATGCGCATTTGCCACATCCATGACCACTCCGGACCACGTAGTTACTGCAGAAAAGCTTGGCTACACACGGGCTTGGCTCTATGACTCTCCTGCTTTGTACCCCGATGTGTGGGTGCAGTTGTGCCGCGCCGCTGAGCGCACATCAACTATCGGCCTCGGGCCAGGCGTTCTTATTCCAAGCTTGCGTCACCCCATGGTGACAGCCGCAGCTATTGGCACATTGACAGAAATCGCCGGCATGCATCGCGTGCACGTTGGAGTGGGTACCGGATTCACTGGTCGCTTTACGCTCGGACAAAAGCCAAACAAATGGGCAACGGTTGTTCATTACGTTGAAACTGTTCAAGCGTTACTTCGCGGAGACATTGTCGAATGGGAAGGCGCAAAGATTCAGATGATGCACCCAGACGGTTACTCAACACCTCGTCCTATTCGAGTTCCGTTTGTTCTTGGCGCTGCTGGACCAAAAGGTTTCAAAGCCGCTCAAGACATTGCAGATGGCGTATTTGTAGCTGGTGCAGACCCGCAACCAAATTTCGACTGGCAAGTGATGTTGCATGTTGGCACCGTTCTTGATGACAACGAATCTCCTGGTTCCGAGCGTGCAATTGCAGCTGGTGGCCACGGAGCCGCTGTGTACTACCACTTCTTCGATGAGAATGGTCTCGGAGTAGAACAACTTCCCGGTGGAGCTGAATGGAAAGCTGCGTACGCAAACGTTGAACCGTCTGTGCGCCATCTTGCTATTCATGATCTTCACATGATCGCAGTGAACAAACTTGATCAACCGCTCATCACTGGTGAAGTGATGCAATCAATGGGTGCTGCATTCAGCCCTGCACGATTGCGTGAAGTTCTTCACGAATTTGAAGAAAAGGGCGCAACAGAACTTGCATACCAGCCAGCTGGTCCCGACATTACTCGTGAACTTGAAAAGTTCATTACTGCAGCCCACGGCTAGTTTCAACAACTAGTGGGGTTGAGTTTTATTCCACGTTGCAGCCAATAAGGCGTAGTGGCCATTGAGCGCGATCAGCTCACCATGAGTGCCGATTTCAGTAATGTGCGCATCAGCAACAACAGCAATTTTGTCAGCACGCTGCACCGTCGATAAACGATGCGCTACAACAATGACGCTGCGATTAACCATCAGTTTTTCAAGCGCTGCTTCCACCAACATCTCGGTACCAGGGTCAAGGTTTGACGTTGCTTCATCAAGCACCAAAACAGCTGGGTCGATAAGTGCTGCGCGTGAAAGTGCAACTAGTTGACGTTCCCCGGCCGACAGACGAGAGCCTCGTTCACGCACTTCGGTATCAAGCCCTTCTGGCAATGCTTCAAAGCGTTCACGCAAACCGATTTTGTCGAGAGCAATAAGAAGTTCATCTTCGGTGGCATCTGGTTTTGCAATACGCAAGTTGTCGCGAATAGTGCCATCAAACAAGAAGCCTTCTTGAGGAATAACGACAATGCGATCGCGCAAATCGTCCATTGATGCCCGACGAAGGTCTACCCCGCCGAATGACACCGTGCCTGATTGTGCGTCATAGAGACGCGCCATCAATTTGGCGAGCGTGGATTTACCAGCGCCAGTAGGACCAACTAGGGCCAAACGAGTACCCGCAGTGAGCGTCAGCGACACGTTCTCAAGCGCTGGCTGCACAGCCCCCGCATATGAGAACGTGATGTTGTCAACCACAACGTCACCCACTAAGGGCAGAGAAATGGGGTTCGGAGATTCGTCGACATCAGGGACAGCATCAATGATTGCGAACAACTTATGTAACGACGCCGCAGATGACTGCAATGTGTTGTACAGCTGAGACAGCTGTTGCACAGGGTCAAACAAACTTGCCAAGAGCAGAACAAATGCGACAACCGTGCCGAGCGAAACCGAACCATTGTGAACTAACAGACCACCAAAACCCACAATGAGAGCCGACGACCCGATACCCGCAAATTCAATAAGTCCGAAATACCACGTACTGACCTTCACGCTATGAATATGACTTCGATATAGCGCCCGGTTTGATTCTTCAAAGCGTCGAATTTGTTCGTCTTCTCGTGCGTATGCCTGAATGACACGAACACCAGTGATTCCTTCTTGAAGCGCTGACAAGTTCGCGCCAACTTTGTCGCGCACTTCCAAATATGCCTTGTTTGCATCGCGCTGGAACTTGATAGATGCCACGATGAGAAACGGAAAGACAAGTAGTGAAATCAATGTCAGTTGCCATGACAGACTCATCAATAGGAAAAAGGCAAAGAACAACAACAGAAATGCCGAGAGGAACTGCATCAGGCCCCACTGCACTAGTTCGGCCATTGATTCGATATCTGCCGTCATGCGAGCTACCAGAACACCGGCCTTTTCGCGGTCAAAGAAAGCCAT
>WLSJ01000161.1 GCA_009705865.1 Actinomycetota bacterium
AAGTGTTTTCGTCAGAAAGGTATTTAAGTGTCTCGCTGTCATCTTTTTGTAAGAGCCATGCGTACGGGTCTTCAACATCTCCAGATGGACGAACCCATGTGTGAGGGCGTCGTGGTGCGACTGGAATTGTTGAAGTCATAACGTGCAGGATATGGGCAAGTGCGCGGTACCGTTTCGTTATGCGCGTGTGGATTGATCAAGACCTGTGTACAGGTGATGGCCTGTGTGTTGATCATTGTCCTGATGTGTTTGTACAGCTTGAAGATGGCATTGCGTACGTTGCAGAACGTGGTGAAGCACTAAATGATCCGGGTGGAGCTGGTTCTTTAGCTGACGTTGCTGTGCGTGATTATGCAGCCGTGGTACAAGCAGCAGATGTGTGTCCTGGTGAATGCATCTTCATAGAAATCAATGGATGATTTTGAAAATGGTGATTTTTTCTCACCCACATTTTTTCGTAAAACATAGTTAATCTTGTTTAGAAACTCACTCGTATGCATAACAAAACGCTGTGAATGAGCACACCCTTACCCTAAGGTAAACCCAATGTCGCCGCGTAAGAACTTCCAGCATCTCGATGATCGTCTTGCAGATGCACTGGAAGTTGTAGGTGAATGGTGGACTCCACTTATTGTCGCCGCAGTGGACAAAGGTTCATTTCGTTTTGAATCCATTCAGAATTCACTCGGCATTGCGCGCAATATTCTCACTGATCGTTTGAACACGCTGGTTGCGGGCGGAGTCTTAGAAAAGCGCCTCTATACGGCAAAGCCGCAGCGTTTTGAATATCACCTCACCGCTAAAGGCTTAGAGCTGGTGCCTATTCTCAAGGATCTTGAGAAGTGGGGCACGCGCCACCGTTGAACGTCAAGGGGGTTTAGTTCTCTTTGTCTCATCTCCTAGTACGGTTCGCACTAGGTACGTATGAAAATGTCCAACTCCGTGTCGCGTCGTCTGCAGCGCTCTCTCATTGTTTTTCCGGCCCTTGCGCTTGCCGTTACCGTGGGTTGTGTTAGTTCGTCAGGTGCAACGCCTTCTCCTGTTGCAAAAAAGACCACCACCACTGTGAAGCGAAAGCCGGCCACGAATACCACGGTGAAAAAGAAACCCACCACAACAACTATTGCTAAAGGTTCCGCTGTTGAGAACCCCACTGCGGCGTCAGTACTTTCTACAATCACAGTTCAAAATGAACATCCTGCTGGTTATTCTCGCGCATTGTTTAAACACTGGATAGATGCCAATAAAAACGGGTGCGATACACGAGAAGAAGTGTTGATTGCCGAGTCAACAACAAAAGCGCAAGTTGACGCGTACGGATGCAAAGTGATTGAAGGGGACTGGTTATCTCCGTATGACAATGTCACTCACACAAATCCAAGTGAACTTGATATTGATCACATGGTTCCACTGAAGGAAGCGTGGGATTCAGGCGCATGGAATTGGACAGCAGCACAACGCCAGTCATATGCAAATGACTTGTCTGACCCACGTCCGCTTATTGCAGTTACTGCTGGTCAGAACAGATCAAAATCTGACAAAGATCCTTCGAATTGGATTCCGCCACAAAAGTCCTACACATGTACATATCTGTCTGAGTGGGTGGCAATTAAATCTCATTGGAAGCTCAGCATGGATCAGAGCGAATTTGGACGCATCAAGAATCTGCTCACCGCGTCATGTGCAACGACAACAATCGCACCGTGGGGCACCGCAGCTTCTTCCTCAACATCAGATGCGACTGCATCAACTGGTGTGCCGTCCACTGCGCCTGTTGCCATCGCAGATCCCGTTGGGGCGATTGGATCGCGCGAAGTGACGGCTAGTCGATGCAAGAAAGCCGAGTTCGGCCAGACGGGGCAAAATCAGGGCATCCCGTATGTCTGTTCTGACCATCGCAAAGACGGCACCGCCTATGCGGTTGGCTATTACATGTGGCGGCCGGCATAAATCTGCTTTGTGGCACAGGGGGCGTTGCCCGATAGCCTTGACTCCTATGTCGAAGAAGACCAAAAAGCGCAAGGCGCGCATGCGCCGCTCCAAGGCCAACCACGGCAAGCGTCCAAACATGGGTCGCGGCTAAGCCGACACCCATATGAGCCGCCTCGTTGCATTGCACGCAGGAGGCTCTCGTGAACCCTGGCAGAAGCTGGGGCTTTCATTTACTGGTAACTCTTGTCTGTTGGCTGATGTTGACCTGACCATCACAGATGAGTCCCCAGGCCTCTATTCCTGGACCATTGATGTTGGCGTTGACGAAGTCTGTGAGATCGATGGCATTCCCACCACCCTTGTCTCGACGTCGCCTCAACGATCTGCCACATCACAGATTGGCGCACACATAATCACCGGCCTCGACCACGTTGTTGTCAACACAGACAATCTTGATCGCACCTGTTCAGCCATTGCAGCAGTCCTTGGTCTTGATGTGCGTCGTGAGCGTGAAGTCGGAAACGGAGTCGTACAGCGTTTCCACAAACTTGATAACACCATTATTGAAGTTGTCAGTGGGCCACACGTCACCACAGTCGGTGCATCGCTGTGGGGCATGGTGGCAAGCATTGATGACTTGTTTGAATACTGCGAAGCCTTGGGTGACGATGTTGCCTCGCCGCCGAAGCGTGCTACTCAACCAGGCCGTTACATCTCAACCGTGCGCGGAGCAACTGGGCTTGGCGTTCCGTTTGCCATGATGACCCCGCACGTGCCGGGCATGGCAACACGCTGATTTAGTCAGACTCTTCGTCTAGGGTCATAATCAATTTGAATTTGGCCTTCAGAATTTTCGTGATGGGTAATAGGGGTAAGTTATGACAAAGTTCTCTAAGAAGACTTTCACTGCATCATTGGTTGCTGTCTCGTGTATCACTGTTGCCAACGCGCGCGCCGAGATAGTTCAACCAAAAGTGTTACAGCAACAGTTGCAGCAGTCAGAAAATATCTTCTATAGCGCAAGAAAACTTGGCTGGTCGTCAGCTAACGCATCAGGTGGATCATCAGCCACTGCAGGGAACTGTTTAGCAATACCGGATGAAAACTGTAAGGAAATTGCTGGTGCGCGGCTGTCAGGAAGAGAAACTGAAGACAGCAAGTATGTGAGTTTCCATATGCTCGGAGGGCGAAGCCTAAGTGCAAGGAGTGTTCTTGGAATTTGTCGAA
>WLSJ01000162.1 GCA_009705865.1 Actinomycetota bacterium
AACTGGCCTTGCCAAATCGAGCACTGGCATAGCCAAGACCGACGAGGGAAAGGGTGACGACGCCCAGTGTTAGCGCCATACGAGATGCTGCGCTCCCGATTGCAATAGTGATCAGAGGGATGGCGGCTCCAAGCGTGAAAGCACCAGCCGAACCGACTGCTGCTTCGAGTGGGTTAGCAAGGGTTGCGCCCGTGATGCCCAGTTCTTCTGCCAAGTGAGTGGCGAGTGCATTGTTCTTGGTGAGCTCTTCTGCAACCTCGCGAGCCATGGCATGAGGAAGTCCCTTGTTTGCATAAATCATGGTGAGTTCATCGAGCTCATGTTCTGGCATTGTTTCTAATTCCCATTTTTCTTTGGCAATGTCAGCTTGTTCAGAATCGCGTTGTGAACTCACCGACACGTATTCGCCTAGCGCCATAGAAACTGCACCAGCAACAAGACCAGCCATGCCGGCTGTGAGAATTGCACTGCGACTGGATTCGGCTGCCGCTACGCCAAGCACTAAGCATGCGGTGGAAATAATGCCGTCGTTTGCGCCGAGAACCATTGCTCGTAGTAACCCGATGCGATGTGATGCGTGACGTTCGAGATGTGCCATCTCTCTATCATGCCATCTGAGATAGATATTCGGTGGTTGAATAGAGGGGTGCGTGAGATTCATCCCACAAAGGTTCGCCTAACTGAAGTTGCTGCAGGGCTAATTGAAGAGCACGGCTCTCAGGGCTTCACTGTTGAGCAGTTACTTGAATCATCAAATATTTCAAAAGGTTCCTTGTATCACCATTTTCAGGATTTTCATGATGTGATTAGGCAAGCCCAAGTAATGCGGTTTGCACGGTATGTCGAAGAAGATATTGAAGCTCTATCTCGTCTCTTGCTTGCTGCATCATCTCGTGAAGACATGTTCGCACGCCTCGATGTCGTTTCGCGTGCGACCCATGACTCGGCTCGTTCACCACGGCGAAGCAATCGAATCGAGATTCTTGCTGGTGCGCGACATTCAGAAGACATGAAAAATGCATTGGGGTCAACGCAGGCACGGCTTACCGGCGCAATCTCAGACCTGGTACGTGAAATGCAATCAAAGAAATTCGTCAACGAAGATCTTGATCCCGATGCAATTGCAGTGTTTATTCAGGCCTACAGCTTGGGTCTTGTCGTCAATGACGTATCAAGTGAGCAGGTCGACATTGAGAAGTGGCACGCCATGATCTCTCGCATGACACGCGGGCTTTTGTAGAAGCAACTACACCAAACGGTAGATGTCGTAATCGACCACGTTTTGGCCGGGCGCGCCAATGGCGATGGCCTGAATCTGAGTAAGCCAGGCATAACGCTCATCGCCTGTCTCGAAAAGAGGGGCGGTGATGATGCGCGGCTTGCCGTCAGCATCAGGCGCCATGATGCCTTTGTAAGCCACATGAATTGCAGCGCCATCATCGGAGTTGATGACGATGCGAACATCAAGTTGTGCTGTGCCATCGGCACGCATAGTGAGCCAGTCAGCACCAAGGTCAACAATTGTGCCGTTGAGCTTTGGTCCTTTAACGGTTCCACCAGTAACGCGAACAATGACACGTGTGCCGTTCGGGCCATTTGGAACCACGATGGGTGGGTTCAGCGTTGCACTGATGTGAAAAAGGAACTCGGCTGGAAGTGATGTGATGTCGCTCATGCTGCGACTGTAGACGGTTTTTTACAGCGGTCCGTGATTGAGGTGCGGAAGTACAAGTTCTGCAAAGCGTTGTGCCTCTTGCTTGTGTGGGTAGCCCGAGAGAATAAAGGCTTCGATGCCCATCTCTTCGTACTTGTGGATCTTGTCAATGACTTGTTGGGGTGTGCCCACGATGGCCGCGCCGCATCCGCTGCGGGCTTTGCCGATGCCGGTCCAGAGGTGGGGTTCGACAAAGCCGTCATGACCGGCAGATTCACGAAGTTCGGCTTGGCGACGAACGCCGACACTGGAGCTGTCAAGTGAACGAGAACGGATGGCGTCGCCAGTTGCAACGTCGACTGCGGAAATCAGATGAGCTGCAGCGTCTCGTGCTTCGTCTTCTGTTTCGCGAACAATGACATGCACTCGGTATCCAAACTTCAATGTTCTGTTGTAGGTAGCGGCACGCGAGCGAAGATCTGCGATGGTTTCAGCAATGGCATCTTGCGTATCTGGCCACATGAGGTACACATCTGCAGCGGCGGCTGCAGCGTCACGTGCTTCATGACTTAAACCGCCGAAGTAGAACTGTGGAGTTTGAGGTGACTCGCGACAGATTCGCGGTGCATCAAGATGAAGCTGAATGAATTCACCGTCAATGTCAAGGCGTTCACCATTGAGCAATGTACGAAGAGAATTCATTGTCTCGATGGTGCGTGCGTACCGGTGAGGCCCATCAAGAGATTCGCCTGGCATTTCTGAAGAAATGATGTTGATGGAAAGTCTGCCATTAAGTATTTGGTTCAGGGTCGCTAGTTGACGTGCTAGTTGTGGAACCCACACTTCGCCACAACGAATGGCTGTCAGAAGTTTCATGTTGGTGATGCTTGGCGCCATTGCAGAGGCGAATGCAAGCGTGTCAATGCCGAGGTCATAGCCAGACGGAAGCAGAACATTGTCAAAGCCAGCATCATGCACTGTGCGAACAATGTCAGAACAATGATTCCAACTACTCTGCAGGTTGGTGTCGACAATTCCTAATTGTTCGTAGTCGTCATCGCACAAAGCGCTGAACCAACTGATTTCGCTCATGGCAAAGGTGATCCGTCACTGGCTTGGATGATTGCGTACACATCTGAACGTGTGAGAGACACTGATGTGGCTAGTGCCAATTCCGAGATGCGCGAAGGTGTCTGTGTACCAATGATTGCAACTGGACGTGATGGGTGAGCAAGTACGAAAGCAATAGCAATTGCTGACCGTGTGACGTTTTCTCGAGCAGCAAGTTCATCGAGCACAGTGAGTAACGCAGGTGATACGCCTTGGCCTGTTGCAATTGCGCCGCCAGCAAGTGCGCTCCATGCAAGGGGAGTGATGCCTGATTCCATGCAGAGGTCGAGAGTGCCGTCGCGCAATGGGTCAAGGTGGGTGGCTGACAATTGTGGCTGAGTTGTTGCGAGTCCGTTGTCTACGAATGCATTAAGCGCAAGTGTTTGAGCAA
>WLSJ01000163.1 GCA_009705865.1 Actinomycetota bacterium
GAAGCAACAATTAGGTCAAAGAATGCGGCAAGGGTGCGCTCGGCGTCTGCCTTCGAGCACTCTGCTGCCTTTGATACCTCTTCGATGAGTTCTGCTTTTGTCATTGTGTATTCCTCCCCGGAATCGGAGTTGTCAAACAATTTGACCCGCTCTCACAACAAAATGCAAGCATTCGATTAGTTGCAGATGCAACTATCTTGTTTTTTGATGATTTCTCATCATGCACTCACGTCTGTTTCACATTGCATTCACTGGCGGATTTGCCATCCGACGACAAATGTCGATCTCGCCCATCACGTGAAAAACGAAACCGTGTGACCTGCAGAAAGGTGCCACGGAAATCTGAGGAAACCCATACGCAGTAAGGCTTTACCGAGTTTTCTACTACAGACTTTTCATGGTGTTTTTCAGTGAATTTCTTGGGAACGCAACAGAAATATCGCTGTATGTAGTGCACAACCGAATAAATGATGATTGCGATTCACACTCATCACGCTGTTTCAAATAGAACAAATCTGTCCCAAAAAAATATTTGAAAAAATTATGAAATTTCCTAAAAATTTCTCTGCTCGAGGACTGTTGAACATGATTTTTCATTTCACACAGTTGCAAAGAGTCTTGGACGTTGCGTCGATATGAACACTTTGTACAAAGTGCAGAGCATCCACCACTGAGACAATCGGCAGGTGCCAAGATGAGACATCGATCGTGTTGCGGAGCAGATCGGTGCCGACATTTCGTCACCAGATGACGTCATGGCGAGCACTTCGAAGTACCCAATTGGCGTGCGTACCCGCATCGTTCTCGATACCTCAGTACTTGTTGCAGACCCTGGATGTTTGCATTCCTTCCCTGGATGCGATGTCGTTATCCCTCTCACTGTTGTGGAAGAACTTGATGGTCTAAAGAGTCGTGCCGATGACGTCGGTCGCGCTGCACGAACCGCACTACGCACTATTGAAGATTTACGTCGTAGGGCTGGCGGTTCTATTCATGTGCCTGTTCCACTGAATCAAGAACCGGGCGGAGCAACCGTTCATATTGAAGTCAATGGCATTCAACGGCACTTGCTTATCGAGAACGGACTCAATCCAGAGATTCCCGACAACCGAATCATTGGTGCAGCTCTCGGACAATCACTGAAAGCTCCTACGCAAATCATTTCGAACGATGCCGGATTGCGCATTAAGGCCGCCCACTTGGGCCTTGTTGCCGCAGAGCATCAACCTGTCGGTCGATCTGCCAACACTCGCCCGATGGGATGGTTCACATTAGAAGCATCTGCTGCAACAGTGAACACCTTGTATGAACATGGCGAAATTGCAACTGAATCGTTTGATGCAGACATGCACCTCACAACGAATGAATTTGCCGTGGTGCGTTCTGGTTCGCAATCAGCATTAGTGCGTTGCACAGGCGACGTGGTGGAACTTCTCGCCGCTACTTCTCCTGAGGCATGGGGCCTTCGTGCCCGTTCAAAAGAACAACGTTTCGCACTTGAACTTCTGATGGATCCTGAAGTCAGTGTCGTTGCCCTTGATGGTCGCGCCGGAACCGGTAAGACCGTGATGGCTATTGCTGCAGGACTTGAACAAGTGGTCGAATCACGAACATATGAGCGCCTTGCCGTGTATCGCCCACTGGTGCCTGTCGGCAGAGCAGACGTAGGTTTTCTTCCCGGCGGATTAGACGAAAAACTTGACCCCTGGATGTCGGCAATTCATGACGCCATCGTTGCCCTGACTGATCAGCGATCAAGCAATGATGCAAAGCGTCTCATTGAAGACCTGTCGGCCCGGTCGCAATTGACTCTCGAGTCAGTCACGTTCTTGCGTGGTCGGTCACTCCATCGTCAATTCGTCGTCGTTGACGAAGCCCAGAATCTCGAGCCCACCACACTCAAGACCATCCTCACCCGCATCGGTGAAGGCACAAAAGTTGTCTTCACGGGCGATACCAGCCAGATTGACGCCCCTTATATGGGCGAATCAAACAACGCATTAGCCGTACTGATACACGCCTTCGCAAACCAACAATGTTTTGGCCATGTCACCCTTGCTGCATGCGAACGAAGTGAAGTGGCTAGCCTCGCAGCTGAACTTCTGTAGCGCCACATGACACAATCGTGTCATGGCCAATTCCGCACACACTCCTGACTCGCTTGTTCGAGAATTCATTTCGTTACTAATTGCTCGCGATCTCGAAGGTGCCTCTGCACTGGTGACACCAGACTTCGAATACGACAACGTGCCGATGGGCAAAACTTTCGGACCTCAAGGTCTTCGCGATACCCTTTCTGGTTTTTTCGGAATGTGCACCGGCATTGATTGGGAAATTCTTCGACAAACATCTAGTGGAGACATGGAATTTGGAATCGTGCTGAACGAGCGAGACGACAAAGTAGAAATACACGGACGGTGGGCCACATTGCCAGTTGCCGGAGTCTTTGAAATTCACGACGGAAAAATCTCTTTGTGGCGTGACTACTTCGATAAGGCAACCATCATTGATGTCATGACGCCACCGGCGAATTGAACGACGCCACATCATGCCTTCACCTTGCCTCACCCCCGCCCTAAGGTGCTCTCAATGACATCGCACGACCTTTCACTTACTCACAGCAGTATGCGCGATGTGTCATTTGCAGTTGTCGACTTTGAAACAACTGGGCTCAACCCTGAAACTGACCGCATCGTGCAATTGGCCGTGGTAGTCATCAACGGCGAGGGTGGCACCCTGTCGTCATTTGACACCATTGTGAAACCAGAAAGCCCTGCCGAATATCAGCATGGTGCTGAACACATTCACGGCATTTCAGCTGAACAAGTGTCCAAAGGGATGCCCTTACGTGAAGCTCTGCTTCAGTTATGGGCCATCAGTGATGGAATCGTCTTCACAGCCCATAATGCGCAATTTGATCTTGGTTTTCTTCATGCAGAATCACAAAGAGTCGGCTTAGACAACCATATCGACACGCATATTGACACTCTTGATCTGTCTCGTCGCATTAACGGAACTGATCCATCACGACGCCACAATTTGTTTGCTCTATGTGAGCATTACGGCATTGAGCGCGACAAAGTTCATGACGCAAAATCTGATGCTGTCGCGACAGCTCAACTTCTCATGCACCTACTGAA
>WLSJ01000164.1 GCA_009705865.1 Actinomycetota bacterium
CCGTTATTCGTGGGGATACGCCACATTTTGAATATGTATGCGAAGCAGCAACTCGCGGAATTCAAGATGCACAGATGTCAACTGGTGTACCGGTGATGTTTGGCGTGCTCACATTGAATACTGAACAGCAGGCAATTGACCGCAGTGGCCCTGGCATTGACAACAAGGGCGACGAAGCAGCCCTTGGCGCCGTAGAGATGGCGCTACTTCTTAAAACAATCCGCAACTAAGAATTTCTTTTGAGAATTGTTACAAACTCTGCAGGAGTAACAATTGAAAGCTCAGGAATTTGTAGGACCAAGAGGTCTTTATCCCCACTGACTACGTAGTCTGCCCTCTCACGTTGGGCTAGCGCCAAGATGAAGTCGTCGTCGCTATCCCTGCTGATAGGAATTATGTCGGTCGGATTTGGCACGAAATTGAAACGCAACTGAATCATCTCTACGTAAAGTTCTGCATCATCTAGTGAAATCCACTTGCGAAGCCTGGGGCGAGAAACCAAAACATCGCGTAACTCAGACAGTATTTCATAACAAATCACTAGCTCATCAGAGTTATCTCGAATTAGATGGTCGACAATCTGATGAGATGCTCCGTTTTGGATAGCAGCGGATACAAAGACATTCGTGTCAAGCACGACTCGCATCAGTGATCTAGCTAATTACTTGGTGCGACGTCGACGAACAACTCTTGTTTCTTCGACGGCTAATTGCATTGCTGCATCCTCAGACAGATCGGTGTTTGTTTCCACACGATGAGAAAGCTCAATTCGAAAACGGTCCGTGAAGAATTCCCACGCAGATTGTTTCGTCATCCCGAGCGCTTGTGCCACTTGTTCCCATGTAGCCCCCTGATTGCGGGCATCTCTGACTAGATCACAACGAACCTGATCAATTTCTGCCTCAACTTTTCTCAATTCACGCAAGTCGTCGAGGGGCGACTTCCCTGAAATGAACTGGAGCACCGGTGACACTCAGTCAGGATATCCTGACAAATCCCGAAATACAAGGCCCAGACAGATTTCCCAGAACTAGGGGCGGCGCACACATAGTGGGCGAAGGAGGTGCGCATGTCGTTCATGTGTTCACTCGTTGTTGCCGCGGGACTCTCGGTAACCCCACTTCCACTTCCCTCTGCACAATCAGTGGCTGAGAATCTTTTGTTTCACACATCGCTTCCGGCTTTTGTGGCAACGGCTAGTTCACCCATCCGTGATGATCGCCTTAATTGGGGCACTGACGGTTGCTCTGCTCCGATTATTCAAAGCACTGGACGAAGTTTTGATTTCTATGCCGCATGTTGGCGACACGATTTTGGATACCGAAATATGAGTCAACTGAAAAACGGTCGGGTGTGGAGCGAGACTTTGCGATTACGTATTGATCAACGATTTCGAAAAGATATGCGTGCTAGTTGCGCTTCAAAAGTACGAGTCACTCGGATTCAATGCTTAACCTGGGCGGAAACATTTTTCCGTACCGTACGTCGATTTGGCGCACCCTGACTTATTGCGCAGTAACAATGTCAATCAGTTGATGTAATAGTCGCCCTGTGGCGCCCCAAACAGTTTCGTCATCTAGTTCAAAGAAATGAATATTGATATCGCCACGATCAGTTGACCACCATTCGTTGCGGTACGTATCACTTCGTGCAAGGTTATGCAATGGCACTGTCATGATGCGAGCCACTTCGCCTGGGTCAGCGCGTAGTTCAGGCTGACCATTAACAAGTGCAACTACCGGAGTGATGTGGCTGTTGCTGACAAACGTTGCAATTGGTTCAAGCGTTCCAATGATGGTGACAACATCGTGAGGCAGAGCAACTTCTTCGTGAGCTTCACGAAGTGCAGTTTCGTGCGGCGACTCATTCGGTTCCATGCGGCCGCCCGGAAATGAAATCTCGCCTTTATGACTGCGCAAGTGATCAGCACGCCGAGTGAGCAACACTGATGGGCCGTCGTTCGTGACAAGTAACGGGATAAGAACTGCAGATGGTCGAGACGATGCAACCCAAGCTTGATTCAAGTCAAGATTTGCAGGTTGGTCCGATGCAACATGACGATGAAGACGGCGACTAATTTCGTCCATGTCGTTCAACACAGAGAAGTCGCGAGTCATCCATTCTGGATGTTCGCCAAGACGCCAATTATCGGGGCGCGGGATGTTTTGATTACCTCCGCGACGCTGACTCACGATGCGGTAGGGGTCCAACCAGAAGATTTCAGTTCAGCAAGAATCTCAGCGAGTCCGGCTGTCTTTAAGTTGGCAAGAACGCGTCCTGGCATCTCTTCGCCTTTTTCAAAAAGGTCCCATGCGGTGATCAATTTATTGAGGTCTGGTGCTGGTCGTTCGAAAGCCATGCCCGAAGCGTACCGACACAAAGCCCTGTGCCACCGCCGTCACCACAAGAGTGAGGCGAGACGTGACATCTAATGAAATAACGGTCGCGATGACGAGAGCTACCAGCGCAATACCTATGCCCACTGCACGGTGAGTACGTGGCCTGAGAACGTGGAATGCCGCAAGAGACCCATCTGAAATTGCAGCGTTCACGATGATGGCAATAGCAACGACAGCAAGAGCTGCTGGACGCACAGAGTGCGATGCTGACATTGCAAGGGCAAAGCCAATGACATATTCACAGAGCTGCACTAGCCACATGCCTTTGATGCGTTGTTTCATGAAGTACACAGTACGCCCTAGAAATATTGATGGCCCGAACCATTCGGTCCGGGCCATCAACGGGAGGCTCTGGGTGAAACTCACCCTGAAATTTTTTATTCCGAAAGGGGAATTACATCATTCCCATTCCACCGGGCATTCCGCCGCCACCCATGGCTGGGGCGTTCTTGTCAGGCTTATCAGCCACAAGACACTCGGTGGTCATTACTAATGAAGCAATAGAAGCTGCGTTCTGCAATGCAGCACGTGTCACCTTTGCAGGGTCAATGATTCCGGCAGCAACAAGGTCGACGTATTCGCCAGTTGCAGCATTGAGACCAATGTTTCCCTTTTCAGATTCAACGCGCTGAACAACAACGGAACCTTCCATGCCAGCGTTGTCTGCAATGTGCTTAGCCGGAGCAACAAGTGCTTCGTACACAGTGCGAGCACCAGTAGCTTCGTC
>WLSJ01000165.1 GCA_009705865.1 Actinomycetota bacterium
AGTTCCTCACCTCATTGAAGTCAAGGAGAACAACTGATCATGCGCGTCGATGAACTAGCACCAGCACCAGGAAGTCACCACCGCGCAAAGCGCAAAGGTCGTGGTACCGGCGGTAAGGGCGGTAAAACTGCTGGCCGTGGTACTAAAGGTCAGAACGCACGTGGTCGCGGCAAGGTAGCTCGCGGTTTCGAAGGTGGTCAGACACCAATGAGCCAGCGTCTTCCAAAGTTGAAGGGCTTCAATAACCCATTCCGCGTGGAGTACTACGCCGTGAACCTTGATGCTCTCACTGATATTGGTCTTGCAGAAGTAACACCTGAAATTCTTATGGCAAAGGGTGTTGCCCACAAGGGAACACTGGTCAAGGTTCTTGGCCGTGGCACATTGTCGATTCCAGTCAAGGTCTCTGCTCACGCAGTCTCGAAGTCAGCGGAAGCTGCCATTCTTGCTGCAGGTGGTTCTGTGACTATTCTGCCTTTGCCACACAAAATCCGTCCTCCGGCTAAGGGCAACCAGTTCACCAACCGCTAACCGTCGTCGCAGCAGCTACTGCTCGATTTCGATAAGGAGTACCACGTGTTTTCTAACCTGAAGAACATCTTCAAGGTGGAAGATCTTCGCAAGAAAGTGTTTTTCACTCTTGCCATGATCATGGTCTACCGACTTGGCTCATCGCTTCGCGTTCCCGGCATTGATTCAAGTGCTGTTGCGCAATTGCGTGAAGCATCAAAATCACAAGGTGCTCTCGGGTTCTTGAACTTGTTCTCTGGTGGAGCATTTGGTTCATTCTCTATTTTTGCGCTCGGCATCATGCCGTACATCACTGCCAGCATCATCATGCAGGTACTGAATGTGGTGATTCCTAAATTGCAGGAATGGCAAGAAATGGGTGCTGTCGGTCAGCGCAAGATCACGCAATGGACTCGTTACGTTGCCATCGCTATTGCACTACTTCAAGGTTCTGGACTTACCTTCATCTTCGGGCAAGGAAATGGTTCTGCATTCTTTGGTGCTGCCGCAAAAGCCCCGGACGTTGTGTTGCTTGATCCGTTTATGCCGCGCGCATTGCTAGTGATCCCAACTCTTGTTGCAGGTACCGCATTGTTGATGTGGGTGGGAGAGTTGATTAGTCAGCGAGGCATTTCTAACGGAATGTCTGTCATCATTTTCTCGTCAGTAGTTTCTGGCTTGCCATATAGCTACTACTCAATTTTGCAGAGCAAGAAGTTCATTGTGTTTGCATTGCTGGTCATTGTGTCACTCGGAATTCTGGCATCTGTTGTTCGTGTTGAACTCGGACAGCGTCGTATTCCTGTTCAATTTGCAAAACGAGTTGTTGGTCGCAATATGACTGGCGGACAAAGCACGTACATTCCGTTGAAGGTCAACCAAGCTGGTGTTGTTCCCATCATCTTTGCTTCGTCTGTTTTGTTGTTGCCTGTGTTGCTCTCAAACGTACTTGGTAGTGCTGAAGGCTGGCGTGGTTCAATAGCCACTTTCGTCAATGATTACTTAGTGAATAGTCAGAACATGGTGTACATCGTGGGCTTCTTTTTGCTCATCGTTGCATTTGCGTATTTCTATAACTCCATTGCATTTGACCCCATTCGTCAAGCTGATCAGTTGCGTAAACAAGGTGGTTTCATTCCTGGTATTCGTCCTGGTCAACAGACCGAGCGCTACTTGTCGAAAGCTGTTAACCGCATCACATTGCCTGGTGCTTTGTTTGTTGCGTTCATTGCAATCTTGCCGTACATCATTTTGTGGGTCGGAGATGTTCGTTCGTTCCCGTTTGCCGGAACCACTGTGTTGATTGCTGTTGGTGTCGCACTTGAATTGATGCGTCAGATTGATAGTCAATTAATGCTGCGCAATTACGAGGGCTTTTTGAAGTGACCGCCGGCCCTTTGGGGCGGTGGTTTGCCCTCGTGGGTGATCAGAGGTTCATATGATTCCTGGAGCGCGTTTGGTGCTGTTGGGCCGGCAGGGCTCGGGTAAAGGGACGCAGTGCGTTCGCTTGTCTCGTCACTTTGTTGTGCCACATATTTCTACGGGTGACATGTTGCGCGCTGCAGTCCGCGAAGGAACTGAACTCGGAAAGATGGCAAAGGCCATTATTGATGCAGGCGGTCTTGTCGGTGACGACATCATGGTCGGATTGGTTAGTGAGCGTCTCACAGAAGATGATGCTCGCGTTCGTGGATACATTCTCGACGGATTCCCTCGGACTGTCTCTCAGGCCGAATCACTTGACCAGGCAACTTCTCATAGCCCTCTTGACCTTGCAATAGATCTTGTTGTGCCGCGCGAACTTGTCTTGTCTCGGCTTTCCATCCGTCGGGTATGTCGCGACTGTGGCACGAACTATCAGGCCCCTGACCAAGAAACCAGCCATTGGAGCTGTGATAACTGTGGGGGAGACGTGGTGCAGCGTGACGATGACACCCCTGAGGCCATTAATCGGCGCCTTGACCTCTATGAGTCCCAAACCGAGCCGCTCATCGACTTTTATGGCAAAACTGGCCGTTTGGCCCAGGTCGACGGGGTCGGAACCCCCGAAGAAGTCTTCGGTCGCCTCACCACAGCAGTCGAACAAAGACGGTAATCGGCACTTGGTGTGTGGAAGATGCGCCGATAGCATTGACACTCGCCCCTATTGCAAGTCTGCTATTGGGGCGCCCTGTCCCAACTAACTAAGGAGTCCACTCTGGCTCAGCCGAAAGAAGATGCGATCGTGCTCGAAGGCACGATTCTCGAGTCCCTACCAAACGCAATGTTTCGTGTGGAATTAGAGAACGGCCACAAAGTGTTGGCGCATATCTCTGGAAAAATGCGTATGCACTACATCCGTATTCTTCCGGGCGACAAAGTTCAAGTGGAACTAACCCCATACGACCTCACCCGAGGTCGAATTACATACAGGTTTAAGTGAGAACGCAATGAAAGTACGCACAAGCGTCAAGAAAATTTGTGAAAAGTGCAGCATCATTCGTCGCCATGGGCGAGTACGAGTGATCTGCGAAAACCCCCGGCACAAGCAGCGCCAGGGCTAGAGAGTCAACGAAGGACACGTAAACACATGGCACGTATTGTTGGAGTCGACA
>WLSJ01000166.1 GCA_009705865.1 Actinomycetota bacterium
AGTGACTGCCAGTCATATGAAAATCCTTTACGTCCATGCGTTTGCATGCCGTTTGGTTGTGCGTCCATGAGAACTCCTCCCGTGAGGGTTGGGGGTTCGCCCGTGGCGGGTGGCGCACGCCGTTGTCAGAGACTCGGTTCGTACGACTTTGCTCGGTGCTATCCGTTAGTGGTTGGTCCTTTCTGTACGAGTATTTCTCGCATCAGGAATGGAAAACCTAATGCATTTGGGGGGTCTTCACACAAATGTTCACTAAAAAATAAAGAAATTTATGACTCAATCTGTAGGTACTGCCAAGTAACCGCCCGATTGAGTCATATGGCGAGTACTGTGACCGCAACATGTCGACTTCCCCCACGACCCAACCCCGTATCTCAACCCCCACAGGCTTTGCCGCACTCGGCGTGCCAGACAATGTGGATCAGGGTTTAGCGGCAGCCGGTTTCTCCGCTCCCTTTGCAATCCAAACCGAAGCCATCCCCGTAGCAATGCGCGGGCTTGATGTGTGCGGTCGTGCCAGAACTGGTTCTGGCAAGACTCTTGCGTTTGGTGTTCCAATGTTGGCGCGCGCCGACAAATATGCACGAGTTCGCGCACCACGCGGTCTTGTTTTGGTGCCAACGCGCGAGCTTGCACTGCAAGTTGCTGAAGTGTTGCAACCAATTGGCAAGGAATGTGATCGCGTGATCTTGCCTGTCTACGGCGGTGCTTCACGTGATGATCAAATCGATGCACTTGAAAAAGGCGTTGACATGATTGTTGCGACACCATTGCGTTTGATTGACCTGATGAAGGCCGGCGAACTAGTTCTTGACGATATTCAAGTAGTTACTCTTGATGAAGCAGACCGCATGGCCGACGATGGTTTCACTCCGCAAGTCGAATGGATCTTGCGCCACGTCACTGGTAGCCACCAAACGATGTTGTTCTCAGCAACTCTTGATGGTCAAGTCGGCAACCTTGTAAAGCGCTACATGAAGTCGCCTGAAGAAGTATCTATTGATTCACCGACCGACACAGTGGGCACAATGCATCACCTGTTTCTTGGTGTGCACAAGCTTGACAAAGACAAAGTTGTTGCCAATATTGCAACGTCTGCTGGAAAGACTGTTGTGTTCTGCGATACAAAACGGTTGTGTGACCGTGTAACGGAACACTTGCAAGACCTAGGCATCAACGCACTTGCAATTCACGGTGATCTCACGCAAGCTGCACGTGAAAAAGCAATTGTCCGTTTTACGAATAACGAATTGCTTGTTCTGGTCGCAACAGATGTTGCTGCACGCGGAATTGACATTGATGATGTTGCAGTGGTCATTCACTACGTACCGCCGATTGATTCAAAGACGTATCTCCATCGGTCTGGCCGTACAGCACGTGCCGGACGTGATGGTTGGGCAGTTACTTTGGCTGAATACAACCAGCACACCACATGCCGCATTATTCAGCGTGCATTGCGTTTAGAAACGAACCCGCCGATCGAGATTTTCTCGAACGACCATCGTCTCAAAACTCTCGACTCTTTCCTGTAGTCATTCCAATTCGCCGCTATGGCGGTGCACATCTCAATGAGTTTCGGTTGTCGAAACCATGACGGAATGGAGATGTATTGTGGTGAACGACCGCGACAGACTCAAATTGGCGCATCGATTACAAGAACTAATGGGCGAGGAGGCAACAGTTCTGATGGAACATCTTCCGTACGGCGGCATTGCCGGCATCGTTTCCAAAGATGATCTCGCGCTCTTTCAAGTCGCGATGCATACCGATATGGCTGAACTACGTAGTGATGTGCGGTCAGAGATGACCGAACTGCGTAGTGATCTGCGGTCAGAGATGGCTGAACTGCGTAGTGATCTGCGGTCAGAGATGGCTGAACTGCGTAGTGATTTACAGTCCGAGATGACCGAATTGCGTAGTGATCTGCGACTCGAAATGGCGGAGTTTCGCGCCGAGATATACAAAGCCTTGAATTCGCAAACCTTGAAGATCCTCACGGTAATGACAGCCCTCAATGGTTTGATGTTTGCCGGTCTCAAATGGGGCTAAATCCCCAAAGGGAATTGCGCACTATGGTTCGTATAGATATTCCGAAAGGGTCAAAATGAAACTCACGAAATACATGAGGTTTCTTGCAGGAGTAATTCTGATCAGCATGTTGCCGGTTGCACATGGGGCCATGGCCGACGGATCAGTGGAAGATGAACAATGGCCAAGTCAATTTGCAGCCGTTGCGGGACTGCATGGTTTTGAGTTAGATGAAGTGTCTGGCTTGCGTGACAATGTTTCCGTATTGATTGGTTCTGATTCAAATGGGCAAAAGATTTGCACGTCTACGTCATCAGTAGGATGTACTTCGTCAGCTGGATATTCATTCCGCGCAGTTTTAGGTCCTTGTACCTCGTTGGTCACAATTGACTGCATCGAAAGTGTGGTGGCAACGAAAGCCGACGGCACAACTATCAATGGCACCTTTAAGCAATTCTTCCCTGCACGTGGAGTAACTGATTTCAGCGGATCACCAACAGAAGGTGTACCCGATGGTGGACCACCAAGTCTGTGGACCATGCCCGGCGCTGCACATGCCTTTGGCTCCGACTACGAAGTCACTGTTGAATTAGTCGGTATGAAAGCTAATGGCGATGCGTTGAGGCCACTTCGAAGTTTTTCTGCGAACATCACACCAGTAGAGATTTATCAAACTCGATGCACTCCTCGGTCCCATGGTTTGTGCATGGACACTTTCTCAGAAAAAACTGACTCTAATGGAAAGACCTCTTTGACGTTCGGTGGCGTTGCAGCAGATATCGACGAGGGAATTCGATGCGTCAACTGGGGCGAGGATGCAAAATGCGCTCTGAAACATGCTTTTCCAGCAGGAGTAAAATTCGCACTAAAGGTTCGTCTGACTACGACACCTACTGGTTGGCTGCATGGTCGCCTTAAAGATCCGACAGCATCAATTGTTCGAGTCGATGATGTCACCACCATGACGGTTTCAGCTGAACCAACCAAGATTCCAATTGTCTCAGGAGTCGGGCAATGGTCTGCGTTGCCAGAAAGTATTCAAGAATGGTTTACGGATAAT
>WLSJ01000167.1 GCA_009705865.1 Actinomycetota bacterium
AGGCGGCGACATTTTCTTCAAAGGTGACAACATCACCGAATGGACAACCGATGTTCGCGCCAAGGCTGGCATCTTTCTTGCGTTTCAATACCCACAAGAAATAGCTGGCGTCTCCGTTATTCAGTTCTTGCGTCAGTCATTGTCAGCACGTAAAGGAATTGACCTCTCTGTTCTTGAATTGCGTTTGTCAGCAATGGACTGGATGAAGCGTCTCGGCATGGATTCTTCATTCGTTGACCGTTACCTCAATGAAGGTTTCTCAGGTGGCGAAAAGAAGCGCAACGAAATCATGCAGATGGCTTTGCTGGAACCAGATTTCGCGGTACTTGACGAAACAGACTCAGGCCTGGACATCGACGCTTTACGCATCGTTGCAAAGGGCATTCGCGAAGTGCGCGTTGATCGCCCGAACATGGGCATCCTTCTCATTACGCATTACCAACGCTTGCTTGATGAACTTCAGCCAGACCACGTGCACATCATGATTGATGGTCGCATTGTGAAGTCCGGTGGCATGGAAGTTGCAGCAGAACTAGAAAAGAATGGCTACGAGGCCTACAAGGCAACTGTGTCATGAGTTTTGATGTGCAGAAGGTGCGCGCTGATTTCCCAGTGCTCGCAGAGTTAATCAACGGCAAGCCGCTGGTCTATCTCGATTCTGCCAACACATCACAAAAGCCAAATGCCGTCATTAATGCAATGACTCACTTCATGCAACATGGTTATGCGCCTACAAACCGCAGTGCATACAAGCTTGCAGCAGACGCAACAGACAAATTCGAAGGAGCCCGTGCAAAAGTTGCTGCGTTCATCAATGCACCAAAAGTGCACGAAGTTATTTACACAAAGAACGCCACTGAAGCACTGAATCTCATTGTTCGTTCATGGGGATCAGCAAATCTTTCTGCTGGTGACGCCGTGGTTCTGACACACATGGAACATCACGCCAACATTGTCCCGTGGCAAATGCTTGCTGCAGAACGTGGTTTCACTATTCGTTGGGTTCCACTCACTTCAGACGGTCTTCTTGACCTCAGCAATCTCTCAACGTTGCTTGATGGTGCAAAAGCTTTTTCATTCACTGCAATGTCCAATGTTCTCGGCACTATTAACCCCATCAAGGAACTGTGCGCGGCGGCCCATAAGGCCGGCGCAATTGCAATCGTTGATGCATGCCAAGCGGTACCTCACATGCCAACAGATGTTCAAGCATGGGGTGCAGACTTCGTTACATTCAGTAGTCACAAAATGGTCGGTCCATCAGGTATCGGCATTCTGTGGGGACGCGAATCGCTTCTTGACGCAATGCCACCGTTCCTCGGCGGCGGCAACATGATTTCTGATGTGAAGGTCGAAGGCTTTACGTGTGCAGAATTGCCAGCGAAGTTTGAAGCTGGCACACAACCAATCATTGAAGCCATTGGCCTTGGTGCAGCAGTTGATTACTTAACTGCCATCGGCATGGACAACGTGCGCGCTCATGAACACGACATGACAGTGCTTGCGTTGAACTCATTGAATGATCGCTTCGGTAGCGACATCACTATTCACGGAAGCACTGATGCAGCACTTCGCGGAGCAACAATCAGCTTTGCGTATCGCGACGTGCACCCTCACGACATCAGCCAGGTTCTTGACCAAAACAATGTCTGTGTGCGCGCCGGCCACCATTGCGCCAAGCCACTTATGCGCATCCTTGGCTCTAACGCCACTGTTCGCGCCAGTTTCTACCTATACAACACCCCTTCGGATGTCACTGCCCTGTGCGATGCCCTATCCGAAGCGGGAGACTTCTTCACCCTCTAGCCTCATACTCGGAGATTCATATGCCCGGATTAGAAGACCTATATCGCGAGATCATTCTCGATCATTACAAGAGCCCACGTAATCGCGGTTCTCTTGAACCACCTGCTGTGCGCAGTGAAGGTCACAACCCGTTGTGCGGTGATGAAATTGAAGTCTTCCTCGTTGTCAAAGACGGCATTGTTGATGACATCAAAATTGGTGGCCAAGGATGCTCCATCAGTCAAAGTTCTGCTTCCATGATGAGCGCCGCTGTCAAAGGCAAACCAGTCGAACAAGCACGTGCCCTCATTCATCGTTTCAAACACATGATGTCAATCGATGAAGGTGGCGAAGAGCCAGACACATCTGCTCCACTCGGAGATCTTGAAGCACTTCAAGGCGTAGTTAAATTTCCCGTACGTATCAAGTGCGCAGTTCTGTCGTGGAACACACTCGCTGAAGCCCTTGATATTGCTGCTGAATAACCCATTGCCCACTCGGCAATTCCTTTCACAGATATTCTCTTTCTCACGATGAAACTCCCACTTCGCATCGCCTCTTTTGCACTTGCTGCGTGTGTGCTTGCACCCACGGCACTTGCGCGAGCAGAAGGCTCTGACACCACGACTCCTGACACCATTGCGCCAGTTGATACCACTGCACCAGTTGAGATCACCACCACAACTATTCCTGTCACCACTTCGACAACCGTTCCACCTCTGTCTCGACCACGACGAGGCCCAGCAAAAATTGGTTTTGCTCGAGTCGTTCTTTCTGAACAACGTGCGTATATCTACAACACCCACCGACGACTCATCACTACGATCCCCGTGTCAACTGGTCTTGAGAATTCAACTCCTGTTGGCACCTTTAAAGTCTTCTCGCGCTCTGCACAGGCGTATTACACACCAAGCCCGAACGAGCGCATGCGATGGATGACCCGATTCACTAAGGGCCGCCAAGGTGGCAACATCGGATTCCACGGCATTCCGTACAAAGTCACCAAAAGTGGCGAGATCCCCTTTCCAACTCCTCTTGGCGAAGCCCCGTCATCGCATGGCTGCATTCGCGTACGTGTAGCCGATGCCAAGTGGCTATTTGAGAACATGAAAATCGGAACTGTCGTTACTGTCGTACGTTCCAGGCGCTGACATCGCCCCTGTGGAGTAGTAAGTTCACTCCATCACTTCTGATTCGGGGGAACCATGGTCACACGCGCAACATTCAAGTCATTTGAAGAGTCAACCAAAGAAGAATGGGCCAACATCATGGTCTGTCTTCAAG
>WLSJ01000168.1 GCA_009705865.1 Actinomycetota bacterium
AAGCCAACGAAGATTACGAAGCGTTTTGGGCGCGTCAGGCCAGTGAGCTGGTGTCATGGGATACACAGTGGGACACCATCTGTGAATGGAAATTGCCATACAGCAAATGGTTTGTTGGAGGCAAGCTCAATGTCTCGTACAACTGCCTTGATCGTCATGTCATTGCAGGCAAGGGTGACAAAGTTGCTTTTCATTTTGAAGGCGAACCAGGAGACACTCGCACCATCACGTATTCACAAATGTTGGACGAGGTGCAGAAGTTTGCAAACGTTCTCAAGGGCCTCGGTGTAACTAAAGGTGATCGCGTCAATATTTATTTGCCGATGATTCCTGAAGCTGCAGTCGCAATGTTGGCATGTGCACGTATTGGTGCAGTGCACTCTGTTGTGTTCGGTGGCTTTTCATCTCAGGCGTTATCTGACCGCATCAATGACGCGGAAGCAAAAGTTCTGATAACAGCTGATGGCGGATATCGACGTGGGGAAGTGTTTGCACTGAAACCACAAGCAGATGAAGCTGTGGCAAGTACTCCAACAATTACTGCAGTTGTTGTTGTGAAGCGGGGCGGCAATGAAGTCGACATGCAAGCCGGCCGTGATCATTGGTATCACGAACTGATGGCAACAGCTGATGCTGTGTGCCCGCCGGAACCAATGGATTCTGAACAACTTCTCTTTTTGTTGTACACCTCAGGCACCACAGGTAAGCCAAAGGGCATCATGCACACAACAGGTGGCTACCTAACGCATGTCACCTACACGCACAAGTACGTATTCGACCTGAACCCCGACAAAGATATTTTCTGGTGTACAGCAGACGTTGGTTGGATCACTGGCCACAGTTACATCGTGTACGGCCCGCTCAGTAACGGCGCAACACAAGTGATGTATGAAGGTGTTCCGAATTACCCAGCGAATGATCGCATGTGGGAAATCATCGAAAAATACAAGGTCACTATTTTCTATACGGCACCAACTGCTATTCGTACCTTTATGAAGTGGGGAGTCGAAGAACCAGCAAAACATGACTTGTCGTCACTGCGGTTGCTCGGCAGTGTGGGCGAGCCCATTAACCCTGAAGCGTGGATGTGGTACCACGAGAATATTGGTCGCGGTAATTGCCCCATCGTTGACACGTGGTGGCAAACAGAAACGGGCGGCATCATGATTTCGCCACTGCCTGGAGCAACCACCACAAAGCCTGGTTCCGCAACGTTTCCGTTGCCCGGCATTGGTGCAGAACTTCTTGATGATGAAGGACATGTCGTGACACACGGCGGCGGGTATCTCACACTCACACAACCATGGCCTGGCATGTTGCGCGGTATTTGGAAAGACCCTGAGCGCTTCCAAGATGCATATTGGTCCCGTTTTGCTGGTCGCTACTTCGCAGGTGATGGCGCCAAGTTAGATGACGATGGTTATCTCTGGTTGCTTGGTCGCGTTGATGATGTGATGAACGTGTCTGGTCACCGTATTTCTACAACTGAAGTAGAAAGTGCGTTGGTGTCTCACCCCAGCGTTGCTGAAGCTGCAGTTGTTGGTGCGAACGATGCAACAACGGGTCAAGCAATCATTGCGTATGTCACCTTGGTCGGCGGCATGGAAGTTGATGAGCAGATTCTGCGCAATCACGTTGCATCAGAAATTGGTGCAATTGCTAAGCCAAAGACCATCTATTTCACACCGGATCTTCCAAAGACTCGTAGCGGAAAAATTATGCGACGGCTGTTACGCGACGTGGCAGAAGGCCGCAACTTGGGTGATACCACAACTCTTGCTGATGCAAACGTTGTGAATGAACTACAAAAGCGCGCAGCCGAGGCACCTAGCGAAGACTAATTAGCGCGCAAGTGCAACAATTAGTGCCGCAACCTGCGATGCAAACAAACCAGCCATCCATTTATTCTGGGTCGCCATTGTTGTAGCTATTTTTGTGGTCAGGCGCTCTTCAATAAACAAGAGGTCTGTTTTGGTGGCAACGTCGGACCATCCGCTCGGTGGCAAATGTTCGACCAATGTGTTTGCTGTGCTCACGCCCAACTTCTCCCGTAGTACCGATTGCATCTCGTATCGCTGAGATTCCGTTATTGACATTGTATGTACTCCTTAGATCCATGTCTAGGAGAGATGTGTGCGTGGGTTCGTTAGTCGCGGAAGTTTTCAAACTGCAACGGCACGCCGAGGTCTTCACCTTTTAGCAATGCCATCACTGCTTGCAGGTCATCACGCTTTTTTCCGGTGACGCGTACTTGCTCGCCTTGCGTTTGGCTAGAGATTCCCTTGCCGCCTTTTTCTTTAATCAGTTTGTTGATCTCGCGAGCCTTGTCAGACGAGATGCCCACTTTGACAGTGACAACTTGACGCACTGTGTCGCCTGATGCTTGTTCGAACTTGCCCCAGTCGATGCCCTTCAACGACATGCCGCGCTTCACGAATTTTTCTTCCAGCAAGACGCGCACGGCACGAGCCTTTTCTTCAGAAATAGTTTTGATGGTGATGATCAGCTCATTTTGTTCAATGGAGGAGTCGGTTCCCTTGAAGTCAAAGCGCTGGGTCATTTCGCGCTGGGCCTGGTCGACTGCGTTACGCAGCTCTTGGCGGTCGATGTCGGAAACAATGTCAAAAGAAGGCATGGGGTAGAAGGCTACATAGCCCGATATCCTTGCCATTCCATATGGGTCGGTGCCCGAGCGGCCAAAGGGAGCAGACTGTAAATCTGCCGGCACTGCCTTCGAAGGTTCAAATCCTTCCCGGCCCACCATGGCCACGACTGGCTAGTCGTGGCGGGTATGTGACCCCGTCGAATTTCGACGGGGTTTCATGCTGTCTGGGGCCAAATTAGGGATTTTCGTGCAAAAGGCACTGCATGATGGCCACATCGAGCCACTTATTGAATTTTCGGCCGATTTGACGCTCAATTCCTACTAATTGGAACCCAAGTGCTTCATGGAGGGCGATTGATCCCTCAGAAAGGGTAGTAATTCGGGCCATTACGGCATGAAATCCACCATCAGCGGCAGATTTCAGTAAATGAGATAACAGAATCCGACCAATTCC
>WLSJ01000169.1 GCA_009705865.1 Actinomycetota bacterium
ACTCACTACAGATTTAGCTCGTGACCTTGCACGTGCCACCGCACGTGTTTTACGCCCAGTAGCCATTGTTATTGGCCGCGATACTCGCGAAAGCGGCTCTGAATTAGAAGATGCGATTGTTGCTGGGTGCGCAGCCGAAGGTATTGCAGTGCATCTCATGGGTGTTGTGCCAACACCGGCCATTGCCTATGCGGCAGAACAATACGGTTGGGTGGGTATTGCAATTACTGCATCACACAACGTGTGGTCTGACAATGGCATCAAGGTGTTTGCATCAGGCGGAGCAAAACTGGGTGATGCCGAACAAATTGAAATAGAGCGTGAATGGCACGCAATGGTTGCCGAGCCAGTTGTGCGCGCTGAACCAATCATTCATGATGCCACCGGAATTATTGGCGAGTACGCAACGCATCGTCTCAATATTGTTGGCGAAGCGCTCTCTGGTGTGCGAGTAGTACTTGATTGCGCAAACGGAGCCATGTCGCATGTTGCACCTGAAGTCTTTATGTCTGCTGGTGCAGACGTCTCTGTCATTCACGCATCGCCCAATGGTCGCAATATCAACGACAACTGTGGTGCTACTGCGCCACAACAATTGGCCGCACAAGTCATTGCTGAAGGTGCTGATATCGGAATTGCTTTCGATGGCGATGGAGATCGTCTTATTGCTGTCAGTGCGAATGGTGCACTTGTTGATGGCGACCACATCATGGCAATTGCTGCAGTAGATCTTGCCCACCGTGGATTGCTGCGCAATAAGGGTGTTGCTGTAACCGTCATGACCAACCTTGGTTTTCATCACACAATGCGTGAAAACAATATTGACGTTGTCATCACGCCAGTGGGGGATCGAAGTGTTTTGGTTGCGCTTGATGAATTTGATTTCGTATTAGGTGGCGAACAAAGCGGTCACGTGATTCACCGTGCACACGCCACAACTGGTGATGGTCTACTGGCTGCACTGCAGTTGGTTGAATACATCACGCGTGCCCATGTCACTCTTGACCAGGCAGCATCAATCATGCAGACATATCCGCAAGTATTAGTGAACATTCGTACTCTGAATCGAGTTCATGACCCTGTTGCAGACATCGCAGATCAGATTGCACAGGAAGAAGCAGAATTAGGTGATGATGGTCGCATTCTGGTGAGATCATCGGGAACAGAGCCGTTAGTACGAGTAATGGTGGAAGCTGCAGATCAGATATCTGCAGAGTCAATTGCTATGCGCCTCGCCCGCTCAATAGTTGAAGTTCACGGCGGATCCATTGAAGGAACGCACTAGTGGCACCGACCAGCGAGAGTAATCTGTAGGTATGTGCGGCATTATTGGCATCCTGCCCCGGCCGAGCACTCGCAGTGTGCCTACCGCCAACAGCATTGAAGAATTACTGACGGCTGCAATAAACGCTGGTACAGATTGTTCTCTTATTGCTGATGCGCTGATGGCAGCTGATCAGTTGCTACGCGGTGACGCTGGTATTCAGGCTCTTGTTGGTAACGCCACGTTGATTACTCGTATTACAACTTGTCTTGATGCTATTGATGAAGTGGCGGTGACTGAAGAAGCTCGTATTGATGCACTTCATGTTGATACTGCAACTCTCGATGCCGAAGTCGCTCGTTTGTCTCGCGTGAAAGATGCATCGTGGGCAATCCGTCGCGATCGTTTACGCGCAGCTGATGCCGTGCACGTGTTCGCAGGTGCTGGCGCTGGCGCGTCGTCATTAGTCGGGTACTTCGCAATTCACCAGGCCTTCTCCGCTATCGACCGTATGGAAGTACGTGGTCGTGACTCCGCTGGTATCAGCGTTCTTGTCACATCACCATCATTTACTTCGTTGTCATCTGAACTAACCGCTTTAATAGCTGGTCGTATGTCTGATCCGTTGTTCACTAGTACCAGTGTCCGCCACAGCGGTTCCACATTGGTGTTTGTGTACAAGGCAGCTGCTGAAATTGGCGAACTTGGGGACAATACAAAACACATGCGTGATGCAGTGAGTGCAGATTCATTATTGCGTGCGGCACTATCTGTGTCTGATTCGCGTGTTGCGGTTCTTGGTCATACACGGTGGGCCAGCGTGGGCATTATCTCTGAGCCGAATGCTCATCCGGTCACAGGTGAAGAAATAGGCATCGATGGTTCCCAAGTGTCGGTAGCCGTACTAAATGGTGATGTTGATAATCACATTGAATTACGTGAACGTCATAATCTTCATTTCGCAGAACCCATCACGACAGATGCAAAAGTGATTCCGGCCATCGTTGATCGTGGTCGAGGCACAGGTCTTGATACGCAAGCAGCATTTCTGAATGCTGTCACTCAGTTCGAAGGTTCTGTTGCAATTGGCTACATGACGGCCAGTGATCCGAACGATATGTACTTGGCCCTCTATGGCAGCGGACAAGGTTTGTATGTCGGTCTTGCTGAAGATCGCTTCATTGTCGCTAGCGAGCCATATGGCGCCGTTGAAGAAACGATGCATTACGTACGTCTTGATGGCGAGACACCACGCAACGAAGGCGACCCTCATTCGCGTGGGCAAATGGTGCGTCTTCGTCTAGATGGGGCTGGCACAATTGAAGGAATTACTCGCCTTGCGTATGACGGCGTTGAGATTCCGGTTACTGAAAGTGATGTTGCAGTTGCTGAAGTCACTACACGCGACATTGACCGTGGAGATGCTCCGCATTTCCTACTGAAGGAAATCACAGAAGCTCCGCGCAGTTTCCGTAAGACCATCCGCGGTCGCACGCTTGTTGTCAATGGTTTGCTTGTTCCTGATCTTGATTCGTTTACGTTGCCAGAGACAATCAAGGCTCGTCTGGCTAACGGATCTATCCGCCGAATTCGAGTGATCGGCCAAGGCACCGCAGCTATTGCCGGTACATCACTAATTCCAGTGCTCAGTTCATTGCTGAATTCTTCGATACATGTCGAGGCTCTCACTTCCACAGAACTATCAGGCTTTTCCATGTCAACAGATATGTCTGACATGTTGGTCATTGCGGTCAGCCAGAGTGGCACCACAACAGATACCAACCGCACT
>WLSJ01000017.1 GCA_009705865.1 Actinomycetota bacterium
CATTCTGAAGGCCCTTCCGGCGCTTGCTCCTGAAGGCACCAACATCGCACTGTTTGATATCGCTGAACTGCCGATGTACAACCAAGATCTTGATGCTGACACCGTGCCGCCAATTGTTGAGGCATTGCGCGCGGCCATTGCTGAAGCAGACGGTGTCATTATTGCTGGACCGGAATACAGCGGTTCGTACTCAGGCGCAACGAAGAATCTCATCGACTGGGCATCGCGTCCGTTTATGAAGGGGCCAATCATTGGCAAGCGTTCGATGGTCATCGGTGCAACACCCGGACCTGGCGGTGGTGCTCGTGTTGTCGAAGCAACAAGCGCATTGCTTACTGCGTTGGGCGGAACCGTTGTGGGTAGGGCTAACGCCGCTGCAATTCAGGAGAAGATTGCAGCTGATGCACACGTGATTACAGACGAAGAATTTGCACAACAATTGCGCGACGGTCTCGCTGCGTTCTAGTTACCAGGTATCAACCATTGGCCGTTTCTTGCCGGTGCGTTGACGCCATGATGTCGTTCGTGAGATGACCGACAAGATTCTTTCCCGCGTTTCAGCAGGGTCAATAACGTCGTCAATCTCAACGTGGCTCGCCATGTTGAGTGCGTTCCCTCGTTCATAGGCACTGGCGATGAGTTTCGCCTCGAGTTCTGCACGTTCTTTTTCGTCGGTGATTGCTTCTAGCTCCTTGCGATACCCGAGGCGCACTGCACCTTCAAGACCCATGCCGCCAAACTCGCCGGTTGGCCAAGCAATGCTCATTGTGTTTGCGTGGAAACTGCCACCGGCCATTGCTTGAGCGCCAAGGCCGTAGCCCTTGCGCAACACAACAGTGATCCATGGCACCGTGACGCTGGCAGCTGTGACAAACATGCGACCAAAGTGACGAACTTGAGCAGTTTGTTCTGCTTCGGGACCCACCATAAAACCGGGGGTGTCACACAAACTTACGATGGGAATGTCATACGCATCACATAAACCAACAAAGCGTGACGCTTTATCAGCGGAATCAGAATCGATTGCTCCGCCAAGATGAGCTGGGTTGTTCGCAATAACGCCAATGACGCGACCTTCGATGCGCATCAACACCGTGAGAATTCCGATTCCGAAAGTGGGACGCAGTTCAAGTGCAGTGCCAATGTCTGCCAATGCGTCAATAACAGTGCGTACGTCGTACACGCGTGTGCGTTGTTCGGGTATTAGTGCTCGCATCGCATCGTCAGGATGACGTGACCATGTTGACAATGGCCCCTGAAAGTACGACAAGTACTGCTTGGCTGCTGCAACAGCTGCCTCTTCATCGGCCACGCGAATATCAACAACACCGTTAGCGGTTTGCACTTCAATATCGCCAATGTCGGTTGGCTTCACTAGCCCCAACCCACCGCCTTCGATCATGGCGGGACCAGCCATTCCGATGTTTGAATTTTCAGTAGCGATGATGACATCGCAACATCCGAGAAGTGCGGCATTTCCTGCAAAGCAGTAACCAGATGTGATGCCAACAAGTGGCACTAGCCCTGACAACTGTGCGAAGTAAGCAAATGCCAGGCAATCAAGGCCAGCAACTCCGGGGGAGTCTGTGTCGCCGGGGCGTCCGCCACCGCCTTCAGCAAACAAAATGACGGGAAGCCGAAGCCGTTCGGCAACATCGAACAGGCGATCTTTCTTGCGGTGGTTTAAGAAACCTTGCGTACCAGCAAGAACTGTGTAGTCATACGAGGCCACAGCAACACGTGAAGCATCTTCGTCAAACAATGTTCCGTTGACTGTTGCAAGCCCTCCAACAAGTCCATCGCCAGGAGTATTGCGAATCAGGTCATCAAGAGTGCGACGCTGACGTTGTGCTGCGATTGCAAACGATCCGTATTCCATGAAAGATCCGTCATCCACTAGATCTGCAATGTTGGCGCGTGCTGTTCGTTGTCCTTTGGCGGCTCTGCGTGCAACGGCTTCTGGACGAGCATCATCTGTTGTCAGGTGTCGACGCTCGCGATAACGAGCGAGGTCTGCACGCTCGCCTGTTTCTGCGGTCGCAGAAGCTTCAGTTGCCGTGACATCTGCAATGACGCCTGGCGTGATGTGTACTAAAACTTGGCCAGCCGCAATGGTGTCACCTTCTGCAACGAGGACTGCAGTAATTGTCCCTTCAACACCTGCCTCAACGGGGTGTTCCATTTTCATCGATTCCAAAATCAGAATCTCGCGGTTTGCCCGGACTGTGTCTCCTGGTTGAACTGAGATTTTGAAAACGGTGCCAAGTATCGGCGAGGAGACATTGTGTATGGCCATGGGTCATTGTCTCACACGGCCACTTGTCACCTCATGTTGAGGGTTCACCTATTTGTCATGTGGAACAAACCTAAACATTGCCGTTTTGTCATTTCGATACAACAACATTGTGGTTGTGAGGATCCACCCCCTGATCAGCACGATTGTTGGCGAGCGCGCCCTGAGGCCGATTTCGGCCATATCGGTCGTCTCTGGAATTGGGACTCTCCTCAGTCCAGCCTTATTCAAAGCCCCACTAGTTCTGTGCTTGCTGAGCCCGCGTATTCCTTTTCTCGTTCTTGCTGCAGGCCGAACGAATCCCATCTTGTTTGTGTTGCTGCTTGGTGTTCGTTTAACGCTTACCGACTGGCACTGGTTTGATTTGGGGCGTCGTCATGGTCGTCAGTTAGCGATGAAGTCAAGACTTACTCGACGAATCCTCTTGTGGAATCCGCGCGCTCAAAAAATGGGTGTGATTGCGCTGTTAGTAGTTCGACCAATTTCACGTCACTTGTTGTTGTCGGGGATGGTTGGAATGAAATCACGAACCGTGGCAGTAATTGACGTGGTGAGCACCGTGGTGTTCTTGAGCCTGATCATCATGACGGTGCAGGGGCTCCGCTAGTAGATTTTCTCGGGTGCTTGCTGTTGTCATTGGTGCCTTTCTTGTCGGATGGCTTGTCAAAACCATAAGACCGGTACCCACCGTGGTGACGGCTTGGGCAGACAAATACGTGCTGCAAGTGGCACTACCAGCTGTGATCATTGCAAAGATCAGCCGGGTCACATTTGACGCTGATGTTGTGCTGCCGATTGCAGTGGCATGGTCCGTGATGTTGGTAGCCATTGTGTGGGTTCTCATTGCGTCACGATTGATGAACTGGAGTCGGTCTGTTACCGGTGCACTTTTACTAGTTGGCGTTCTTGGCAATACAAGTTTTTTAGGAATCGGAATGGTCGAGAGCTTGTTGGGGTCTGACCATCTCGCATCAGCAATTGCATATGACCAAGTCGGGACATTTGTTGGTCTTGCATTGTGGGGATCATTTGTCGCAAGCACGTATGGCGCTGGCGAAAGTGGCTGGAGACCCATTCTGAATCGGTTGTCACGATTTGGTCCTTTTCTTGCACTGCTAGCAAGCCTTGTCTTTCGAGTTATCGAACTTCCCGATGATGTGTATTCGATTCTCAATGGCATCGGGAAAACTGTTGCGCCAGTAGCCATGTGTGCATTGGGGCTGCGATTCACGCTGTCGGTCGACCGCACTGTGCGGGTTCCTGCTATCTGTGGGCTACTCGCAAAAATGGTCATAGTCCCAGGTTTAGTATTTCTCGTTGCGGTCGTCACCGCATCACCTCAAGACCTTGCATGGTCTACGTCAATTCTGCAATCAGCCGCCCCACCCATGGTGACAGCCGGGGTTGTCGCAGTGGGTGCAGGGTTGTCTGGCGAACTTGTTGCGTACATGGTGGGCGTAGGAACTCTCGTTGCGTTTGTGTCGCTGCCGATTCTGTCGTTACTGCTGTAAGTCTTCAGTGCCGACTGTCCACTAATAATGGGATAGAACTCACTACATGATTTCGTTTATTCAACGGCTGGAAGATCTCACCACGGAAAATCCAACTGCTCCTGCAATTACCTGTGCAGGGGAAACCATGACTCGTGTTGAGTTGTTGAAGGCTGGATACAACCTTGCTGTGTACTTGCATGAACGTGGAGTTCGTGAAGACGACATGGTCACTGTTGCAGTTCCCAACAGTATTGACTTCTTTATTGCGTACATCGCGGCATGGCGACTTGGTGCAACGCCACAGCCCATCTCGTCGCGACTTCCACAACGTGAGCTTGATGCCATTATCGAACTTGCTCGTTCTTCTGCCGTGATTGGTGTAGCTGAAGACTCCATCAAAGGCAGAGTGTGTGTGCCAACCGGTTTTCGTGCACCTGATGCTGACGCATCTCGTCTGCCGTATGTTGTGTCAAAAGCATGGAAGGCCCCAACATCGGGCGGAAGCACTGGACGCCCAAAACTCATTGTCTCAGGTGATCCAGCTGCTCTTGACCCAGACCTTCCCATTCCGTTGTTGATGCAAAAAGGCGGATGTTTAGTGATGCCTGGTCCGCTGTATCACAACGGTCCGGCCGTATGGAGCTGCCAAGCGTGGCTGAATGGTTTACATGTTGTTCTGCTGCCGCGATTCGATGCAACCGCAACGCTCGAGGCGATTCAAAAATACAAGGGCTCTGTGTTGTACATGGTGCCTACCATGATGAAACGCATCACACGATTGCCAGAAGAAGAACGGCTCTCGTATGACCTCTCTAGTTTGCAAGTGGTGTGGCATCTTGCCGAACCATGTCCGGAATGGTTAAAGCAAGAGTGGATTGATTGGTTAGGCGCAGAACGAATCTTCGAACTGTACGCAGGTACGGAAGCGCAAACTGCAACGATCATTACTGGTCACGAATGGCTCGCACATCGTGGCTCGGTCGGGAAAACAGTTCCAGGCACCGTGAAGATAACAAATGAAGATGGCATCGAAATTGCTGCCGGCGAGATGGGTGAAGTGTGGATGCGTAGTTTGCGCGAGACACCTACCTATAAATACGTCGGTGCAACAGCACGCACGTTAGAAGGCGGTTGGGAATCACTTGGCGACATGGGGTATCTCGATGCAGAGGGTTACTTGTACTTAGGTGACCGCGCTGCAGACATGATTTTGTCCGGCGGCGCAAACATTTACCCAGCAGAAATTGAATCAGCGATTCAAGAGCACCCAGCTATCAAATCATGCGCTGTTATTGGATTCCCCGATGAAGACAAGGGCAACGTGATTCACGCAATTGTGGAAGCAGACTCATCTGAAATCAGCGAAGCAGACTTGAAGACGTTCCTTGGCGAACGCCTCGTGATTTATAAGGTTCCACGCACGTTCGAATATGTTGATTTTGCTCTACGAGACGATGCTGGCAAGGTGCGCAGGTCAGCTCTGCGGGCTGAACGCCTCCCGCCGCAGTAACTGCCCTCGCTATAGGCGTATGCTCGGTTCATGAGTGAGCCGAAACGAAAGAGAAGTGATGGTCTTGAGACCATTGATCGAATCGTTTCATTTGCCGCTGCCGAACTAGATGAAGTTGGTCCCGTTCAATTCAACGTAATCCGCGTCTTGGAAAAAGCAGGAGTGTCTCGCAGTTCTGTGTATCACCATTTTCATAATCGTGAAGGATTGATAACCGCTGTCGAAGTGCAGAGATTGTTGGATCAACTGAGGGAAGCAAATTCGTCAACTCGAGAGTTCATTTCTCAAGCAGAGAACACAGAAGTTATTTTTGGAGCCATTGAATTTGTATTGAGAATGGCTGGTAGTGAAGAAGGAAAACAAAATCGCCGCCGACGCATTGCCACTATGGCAGCTGCGCAAACGATTCCCGTGCTTGCCGACACAATTGTTGACATTCAAATCCGCGGAGATGAGTACATGGCCGGCACGCTGCAGATTGCAGTGGAAAAAGGCCTGATCGCTCCGACCGAATCGTTGCTTGGCATCGCCCAGTGGATTGGGTCGTTAACTCTCGGGCGGGCCACCGTTGACTTGGCAACAGATGTTGGTGGAGATGAACTGTGGCTCTCCGCCACGATGTTCAGCCTGCGAGCACTCCTAAAACCCGCAAAGTAGAGGGTTTATCCTTGGAACTCGGTACCAACTGGTACTAAGTTCCATGTATGAGTTTTCGTCTCCATTCCCGACGCGATGGATCAATTGGCCTGGCGGTTTCGCTTGTACTGGGTTCCCTTGTCATGGTCGCTGTTGAGACTCCACAGGTAGTTTCAGCGTCAACCGGATGCACGTCGGGTTCGGTTTCTACTACAACGGAAATTGGTCGCAACTACCTAGGTGAGTCAGATGAATTCGTCAGTGCACCACGAGTATCGAGCGATCGCAAACTGCATCGATATACAAAGGTGACGTTTACATCTAATGGAGTGAGTGATGCGTCGTGTACGTGGGTGGCACCGGCTGGCGTGACAACTGGTCAAGTGTTGGCCGTTGGTGGCGGTGGAGCAGGCGGCACATACTTTGGCGGTGGTGGCGGCGGAGGTGCAATGTATCTCAACAAACTTCCTGTCATTACTCCTGGGCGGTCATATGCCATCACTGTTGGTATTGGAGGCGCATCCGTTCCCGTCTCATGTATTCCAAACTGCAATGGCGGGAATGGTCATGCGTCGCAAATAGAAAACATTGGGTGGGCCGGTGGTGGCACAGGTGGTGGCGGAAACACCAACGAATCTCAAGGTACACACGAATGCCTGTCGGCAGATGCGAACAATAACTCTGTTGCATGCGGGGCTGGTGGTGGTGCTGCTGCCCCCATTGAAGGCGGTCAGTTAGCGCGAAATGGGCCGACATCGCATGGAACGCCTTTTGGTGCAGAGGTTGGAACGATCTATTACCAAGGTGGGGGTTCCCAAAAACTTGCTGTGACAGAAGCAGGTGGCGATGGTGGAGTTGGCATTGCCGATTCATACATTCTGGACACTGCTGCAACATCTGAATATCTCTCTGGCGGTGGCGGTGGAGCCGGATACACAGACGCCAATGGCCAATGGAGTGCGGGTGATTCTCTTACGTGCGGTATTGATTGGATGTTGAATTGTGCTCTTGGTGCTAGTGGGTGGCGCATGCCGTTCTACCCAGACAGTGTTTCAATGTCTACGTACGGTGGAGGTGGCGGCGGTCTATATATCAATGCAAAGCCGACGAGGGGTTCTCGGCTGCAAGGTGTCTTTAGTTTTAGTAGTAGTACCTTCAAATTCCCAACGGTTCCTTCATTAGTGACGTCGAGTGGCGGTGCATCTGCTTCGTACAATCCGCTCACTGCATCAGGAACATCAGCAACCCCGGGACTTGCCAATTACGGAGGTGGCGGTGGTGCTGGCGGCGGAATTCTTGCAACAGATGGCACCATTACCTCTGATGCCACATTGAGCAGGGGTGGAAACGGTGGCTCTGGCGTCGTTTCTATTATTTATTACGAACGCCCTGAAATTTCAGGGGGACAATCAACACTGACAACATCATTTGGAGTGGCTGCAAGCACAGAGGCATTTACCGCCGCAAAAGGAAACTTGCCTATCACGCAAGACATGACCCTTTCATCAACGCCTACGTACACGTGGAGCGTGACAAACGCGAGTGGTTCTGCATTGTCGGGTGTTTCTATCGATAGCAATGGCGTTGTCACAGTGGCCGCGAATAAGACGGTGGGAATCTACGAAGCTTTAGTGAAAGCAACTGATGGAATTGGGTCAAGTACTTCGGTTCCATTGACCATTGAGGTAACAAAACGGTTGCAAGCCCCGTTGTATTTCTTCTTCACGACGGCACCAGTTAATCCACACATCGGAGCGCCGATATATGAACCGTGGGTACATGGCGGGTCTTCAATCAGAAGTAAACAAATCACAATTGATCCGAGTTCGTCGTCGGTGTGTTCTATTACTGGCAACAATCTCTCCCAGTATGATGTGACCGGAAAGGTGTCATTTATTGGCGTCGGAAATTGCATCCTGAACGTCGAACAACCGGGTGATACAAACTACGAAGCAACTCACCTGTCTAAAACTGTGGTTGTAACACCGCGTGATGATCAGACACCACTGACCTTTACATCGACCGCGCCGGTGAATCATCATGTGGGCGGCACTAGTTATACGGTCACCGTGTCAGGTGGTTCAAGTAGTAAGAGCAAAATCCTCAGTATCGATGCAACTTCTTCGAGTGTGTGTTCAATTTCGGGCACTACCAGTGGGTCGGCTGTCACGTTTACCGAGGTAGGTGACTGCATTATCAATGTTGATCAAGAAGGTGATTACTACTACAACAGTGCACACGCGTCGCAAATAGTCACTGTGACAGCCAAGGCAAGCCAATCGGCTTTATCGATTTCCGCACCAACGGGCGCTTATGTTGGTCTTGACTATGTACCTGTTGTCACGGGTGGCGATGGAGATGGGCAAGTCACAATCTCGATTGCTTCCTTCTCCTCGCCATATTGCTCTATCACTGGGGTAGGAACTGAAGTAGTGGTGACGGCAACAGCTGTTGGAGTATGTGTGTTGATTGCAAACAAGTCTGCAGATTACGACTATGACGCCGCGACAGAAGTAAACCAACCGTTCATGATTTCAGCTACTCGTTCCGTGACTGTGAATAGCAACTCATATCAAAAGGTGTACCAATATTCGGGTACAACAATCGATATTAAATTGGATGTCAAAATTGATGGTTCTTTTTCGCCCGAATACGAATCACGAATTGCAGATGGCACAACCTCGGTTGGGGGTCAGCCTATTTGTAATTTCACGTATAAAGCAGATTTGCACATCACGGGTATAGGTACGTGCAAGTTCTATGCATACGACTCAAACTCTTCTTCATACTTCTATTCTCAATCACCAATGCAGACAATCTATGTAGTCGCTCCAGGCGACAGCACTCAACCATCCGTGACAAGTGTTGCTGGCTTTAGTGACGGTGTGTATTCAACGGGACAGAAGATTTCCATATTGGTCACTATGTCTGAACGCGTGATAGTCACGGGCACGCCACGCATTCACCTAAATACAGGCGCAACAGGACGTTATGCCAACTATGTCTCTGGTAATTATTCGAATAAGTTGATTTTTGAGTACACAGCACAAACTGGCGATGAAATTACAGATCTTGACTATGTCAGTACATCTTCACTGCAACTCAACGGTGGAACAATTACTGATTTTTCCGATAACACAATTGTGTCCGCTCTTCCTTCTCCTGGAAGTACAGGGTCGTTGGGGTCCGCGTCAAATATCGGTCTGAACCCAGCAGCCGTAACTACTACAACATCAACATCGACAACTACGACAACAGTTCCGGTGGCAGCTGGTCTCACGCCAACTTTCTCTGATGCCGTTCCGACACTTGATGGGTTTACGTTCACAATCACCAATTATTCGGCTGACTACACGTATGTTCTTGCTGTAAGCCGAGGTCAGATCAGTCGAACAAACAACATCGTCACGGTCACAGGTGTTGATCCTGGAGAGACAGTGGGGGTTTTAGTTCTCACAGACCGAAGTGGACATTCACAGTCCAACAGTTCATTAATTGCTGCTGCGGCCACATCGACTACAACATCAACAACATCAACAACATCAACAACATCGACATCGACAACAACAACAACAACAACAACAACTGTGCCTTCATCAATAGTCACATCGCCTGCGGCTGTCGTCACCACGGGTGCAACCCCTACCGTGATTTTGTCTGCGCCATCTGGATCTGGCGGGAACGCAACGGTGGTTGCGTTCGTGGCCCCTGCTGCATTACGGAGCATGTTTGTTGGCAAATTATTGACTCTCAAGTCTCTTGCTGTAGCTCTCAAATTGTCTGTACCTGCGGGCTCAGTTTTGTCTGCGCGAGTGGCTTCCAGCTCCAGCAAAATTTGTCGTGTTATCAAGACTTCTGTGAAGGCCATCAAAAAAGGCACATGTTCTGTGACGGTCACCGTAAAGCCGAAGAAGAGTAAATCAGTATCTGGTTCCTTGAGAATTACGGTGAAGTAGCCACCCGTCGTTCGTGCGACAATGGCTCATGGGAAATTTCGCGTTTGATAATGAACTGACATTGACTGGGCCGTTTCGTGCTCCACGACAAATGCTGGCTGATCAGGAATATGACGGTCACACCAGCGTTCATGACGATGCCACTGCCGACAAGTTGGGTTTGCCTGGTGCACCCATTGAAGGGCCAACTCATTTCAGTCAGTTCGACCCGATCGGTGTTGCTATGTGGGGCAGTGCATGGTTTGAACACGGCTGCATAAGTTCTCATTTTGAGAACATGGTGATTGAAGGCGAAGAAGTGCAGGCAACTGCGACGCGCACATCTGCAACATCGGCAAGAATCGGCGCGATGAAGTCAGACGGTAGTTCAGTGTTGTCAGGCACCATGACGCTCGGTCCACAACACCCAGAGACTGAACTCGACCGCAGGCTTGGCGCTCTGAAGGAGCCGGGCGAGTTATTCATCGTTGATCAATTGCGTATTGGTGACAAGAGTTCTCCAGAGCGAGTGTCAATGTCATTCACAGAAAGCAATGGCCATCTGTATCCGTTCTCTTTGAATGACAAGTTGCAGATGATTACGGAACCATCGCCTTGGTATTCATCAGATACGGCTGCGCAGTCGCCGTGGGGTCGTGCAGTGATTCCTACTGAGATGGTGAGTGTTCTTGCGCATAAAGTCGGCGGAGTCGGAAAAGTTCGTGGGCCCGCAGTTGGGCTGTTTATTGATTTGGAAATTCGCGTGATCAATGGTCCGTTATTTGTCGATGCCGAATATGACTTGGTGCATGAGATAGTGGGCATCGGTCAAAGTCGTCGCGTGGAAAGTTATTGGACTCGTACGTCGATCACGGATCCATCGTCTGGAGTCCTGGTGGCCACCGTGTTATTGCATCAAGGTGTATTCAAGGCGTCCTATGACAAATACCCTGCGGACAAATTGGCCTAATGGAAAAATTCGACGTACGGCGACTCGTTGGAGTCATTGCGACATTGCTATTTGCTGCATGGATTACTTCGCTTGGCATTCGCAGTAAAACTGGGGTGTCTCATTTCGATCAGTCCGTGTGGCAGTTCTTTGTCGACCATGGCTCATCTCAAACTCACTCAATGGCTCGGTTCGTCACATCTTTCGGCGTTGTTGGAGTGTTGTTACCAGTCGCAGCAGTGAGCGGAGTCCTGGTGTGGGCAAAGGCACGGTCGATAACGGCGGCATTCGCCCCTTGGGTATCAGTCGTGGTGTGTAGCGAGATCGTTTCAGCACTCAAAAAAACGACGGGTATTGTTCGACCACCATTGCAATTTCAAGTGACGCAAATTGATAATCCCAGTTTTCCCTCTGGTCATGCAGCAGATACAACGGCACTGATTGTCAGTGTTGTTCTGGTTGTGTGGTGTGTCGTTGAAGTGTCACGCCGTACAAAGATGTGGGCATCAATTGGCGGGGCAGTGGCATGCATTGCGATGGGTCTCACACGGCTCGTGCTCAATGTTCATTGGCTGTCAGATGTGTTGGCAGGCTGGTTCATTGGGGCAGCAGTAGGGCTTGCGATTACCGGCCTATTGATAGCCGTTTGGCCCCGCAAATTATCTACGCAGTAGTGCGCGAGGGGTAAGGCAACCATGTTGCCGCTTCAAAGTCGTACAACTTGCAGGCCTTCGTGGCTTGCAAGTAGGCCTTCAGTGAATAGTTCGAATAACGCACAGTGTCAGGGAAAGCCTGCGCAATTGCGGCAGCGGCTTGTGGCAACTTGTGAAACGGAATGCGGGCGTCTACATGGTGGGGCACATGCACAAAAATGTTGTGAAACCACAGGTAGTTAATGATGCGAGGCGTATGCAGCACGGTGGTGGAATCCATTTGGCCATGGAACTGTGTCCACTCTTTGCGAGTCCACCAGCGAATGTCAGGATCCACGTGGTGAACATAGACAGTCCAGCCAATGATCTGAGTGAACAATAAGAACGGCACAACCAATACCTTGATTGGCATCCAAATTGCAGCTGCAACTCCACCAGTGAGTGCGCCGATTACAACCATTGCTGCAGTAGCTACAAGCAGTGCTGAACCAAGTGTGATTTTGTCACGCACAATTGCATCGTGGCGTTTACCGGGGGCATTGAAGCGCCACATCTTTAGCCACCACACTTCACGAAAGAAGTACGCGCCAGAACCGAGACATGACCATTCAAGACGATGGCGAAGTTTCTTTAGCCCACTGAGTGCCTCGTAATCAGCAACTGTGAGTGGGTGCCACACAAAGTCGAAGCCTTGACGAGTGGTGTATCCGTGATGAATGCGGTTGTGTCCGAGATCCCACGCAGATTCAACATGAACGCTCGGCGCCATGCACACTTGCGCAATGATGCGATTCGCGCGACGAGAATCAAGAAGCGCATTGTGCGATGCATCGTGACCCAAAACAAAAAGTCCCGACACTGCAAGACCAGCAAGTAGCCACCAGATGCCAACTGCCCACCATGTATTAGTAAGAATGAGTGCGACTGTTGGAACGACATACAACACAGTTGCTTGAACAAGTGCGCGAGTTGCGCGCAATGGTGACCGTTCGTAGCAGACCTCAGGGATGATGGCCCGCACGTCATTGAGCGAATTTTCGCGAGGGGCTGGCATGGTTGGTGATTCGATACTCACCTCCATAGGTTAGGTGCCTACCTACCGTTCGGTAGGGACAGTTGTCCTAGATTTTGGTCACATGGTGTGGAATTTGGCTACCCAAGGCGATTCCGAAGCTGAATGAACACTTCGGTGCCAACAATCTCAGATAACTCATCACTAAGGCTGTCAATGACGGACGAATTTCCAACATAGGCATCTGTGCCCTCAGTGCAGCACCACGCCATTTTTGTGCCGTGATCACCCCAGTCGGCGCGGGTCCATCTGCGAACGGTGGCAATTTCCACGTTGTCTTCGCGCATTTCCCAATCCACTTTGATCGGCAACTGCCAACACACAGATGGTTTCCAGTCAATGGGTGATTCATCGAAATGATCGGCAGCAAGGTGCAGTGCACATCCTTCACCGCCAGCAAAGCCATTGCGGTTGTGAAAAATACATGCGCCGTCAATGACACGCGTTTCAGAATACGACTCGTCTGAAAACACGGTGCCCTCATTTGCTTCTGCATGAAACTGAAAGAGGTGAGTGGGGATTGTGGCAGCGGCAGCTGACAGGTTTCTGGCCTCATCAATTCCGTCTAGTTCTGCCCCCAGAGAACAACAGCCGTGGCCTCGGGTTTCGTCGGCCTCGGCGGTGATGCCTTTGCAGCCCTTGCCCCAAATGCAGGTCCAGTTTGACGCGAGGAAATCGCGGTCAAATCGCCAGAGGGTTTCGCCGGCATCGACCTCTTCGTAATTGCTCACGAGCCCACGATACGGGCGGGGTCTAACTATGTGACACTGGTCTCCTTATATAAGGATGTGACCATGATTAATCATTACCGTGCTGCCCGTGCCGAGCTCGATGCTCCAGGATCACCTTTTGCCACCACCATGACCGAAGTTCGTGGCATCAGCATCAAGACATTCGTGTCTGCGCCACCCACGATGCGTGTCATTTGGGAAAACTCCATTGGCCATGCAGATAAGGACTACGTCGTCTATGAAGACGAGCGTTACACATATGCAGATATTCACTCTCAGGTGCGCAAGCTTGCACAGTACTTAGTAGAGCACGGCGTGACCCCGGGAACTCGTGTTGCGTTAGCGATGCGTAACTATCCGGAATGGATTGTTGGCTATTGGGCAACGTTGTCCGTTGGCGCGGCAGTTGTTGGAATGAACGCGTGGTGGACAACACCAGAGATGGAATATGCACTAAATGACAGTGCGCCGGTTGTGCTCATTGCAGACGATGAACGTATTGAACGATTCTCACAAATTGCTAGCCCTCCGAAATTGCACATTCTTGCCGTGCGTACAGATCGCGCATTGCCAGCGGGAAGCGGTCGATGGGCTGAAGTTCTTGCAATGGCAGACCCTGGAGTGTTGCCGGACGTTGACATTGATACAGACGATGATGTCACCATTTTCTATACGTCAGGTACTACGGGGTTTCCGAAAGGAGCCCAGCTCACACATCGCGGATCAGTGTCGAACATCTTCAACATGTTGACCATGACAATGGCAGCCAACTCTGCTGAAGCAAAGGGAATAGCTGCTGGAGATATTCCGGCACCTACATCCACGCCTGCAGCGTTGTCGCCAGCATTTATGGCACCGACTCCACTGTTCCACGTGACTGCATGTAACTGCATCTTGCATCCTGCAACGGTGATGGGTGGGAAATTGGTTCTTACGTATAAGTGGGATCCAGGCCGCGCACTTGAATTAATCGAACGCGAAAAAGTTACATCCATGTCTGGTGTACCCACAATGAGCCGCGAGTTATTGCTACACCCTGATTGGGAAAATAGAGACACGTCGTCGTTACAGGGAATGGGTGGTGGCGGTGCGCCGCTGCAACCTGACTTGGTCAACAAAATCGCAGGCGCATTGAAGGGTGGTCAGCCATCCACCGGTTACGGCATGACCGAAACACACGGAATCATTACGGCCAACTCGGCTCGTTGGCTGATTGCAAAGCCAGCATCGTGTGGGCCAATTGTTCCAACCCTGGAAGCAAAGCTTGTTGATGAAGACGGCAATGATCTACCTGCTGGTCCTGACACTGTCGGAGTGCTGTGCGTTAAAGGCGCTGTCATCATCAAGGGTTATCTGAATAGGCCAGAAGCAAATGCAGAAACTATTCAAAATGGTTGGTTGAACACAGGTGACATTGCTCGAATCGATGAAGACGGCTTCGTATTCATTGTTGACCGCGCCAAAGACATGGTGCTACGTGGTGGCGAGAATGTCTATTGCAGTGAAGTAGAGACCGCTATCTACCATCACGAATCAATCGCAGAAGCAGCTGTCTTCGGAATACCTGATGAACGTTTAGGTGAAGAAGTGGCCGTTGTGCTCGTGTTGCAGCCAGGGAAAAAACTGACCGAAGACGAATTGCGTACTTTTCTTTCGGGAACCCTTGCAAAACACAAGATTCCTGCAAAGGTGTGGTTCCGCGATGAACCAATTCCTCGTAACGCGAGCGGCAAGTTCTTGAAGCGCGAGCTTCGTAAAGAACTTATTGGCGAATAAGTAGTCCAGAGACTTCAGCCAGTAGTTCTAGCGACCGAACACGGTTGTCGCTTGAGTCGCAATGGTGGACCGTAATAATTTCGTCAGCATTTATAGCCGATTGAAATTTGTCGACATATGTTTTTACAACGTCTGGTGTGCCGACAGCTGAGTAAGTCAACATCTGGTCGACATGTGCACCTCGTGGGTCATTCAGCAATTGCTCCACCTGGTCATCAGTCAGCGTGTGTCCTTGACGGCTGTATAACCCACGAGTGAAACTACGACGGCGAGTTTGTAATTGTGATTGTGCAGACTCGTCAGTGTCAGCAGCAATGACGTTGATGCTTGCCATCATGTGAGGTTGTTGCAGTTGTTCTGATGGCGTAAATCTCTCGCGGTAAATTCGTGCCGCACTGAGCAAGTGCTCAGGTGCGAAATGTGATGCAAACGCAAAGGGCAGCCCGAGAAGCGCGGCTAATTGTGCACCAAAGAGCGAAGACCCCAAAATGTATAAGGGGACATGAGTTCCCTTGCCTGGTGTTGCAATCACGTTGGGTACAAGTGAGGTGTCGCTCAGAAACCCCTGCAATTCCTGCACGTCTTGGGCAAAGGTTTCCGCCCCACGAGGGTCGCGACGTAGGGCTTTGACTGTTGTTTGATCTGTGCCTGGCGCACGACCAAGACCAAGATCAATGCGTCCTGGGTGCAGTTCTGCCAAGGTGCCGAATTGTTCTGCAATGACGAGTGGGGAATGGTTCGGCAACATAACGCCACCAGATCCCAAACGAATGGTTGTTGTGTTGGCAGCTACATGAGCAATCAATACTGCGGTGGCTGACGATGCAATCGTTTCGAAGTTGTGGTGCTCTGCGTACCAGACGCGGGTGTAACCAAGTCGTTCAGCTGCGCGGGCAGTTGTAACGCAGTTGTGCAAACTTTGCCCAATGGAGTCACCAGCACTAATTGACGCAAGGTCTAAGACTGACAGTGGGACATTGGACATGTGAAAACTATTTGGGTTCGCTGATGCGTTCAAGAACGACGCGAACACCACCCATGTCAGGGCGAGTCCAGATCATGTGGCCATCTTCATCAAGCTTGCGCACAACTTCAATGCCGGGCATGCCGACGGGTCGCAACACGAATGCTCCGTCTTCAAAGGTGGCAACAACGTGAATTGGTGTTGTGTAGTCAAAGACTGAAACGTCGTGAACGGCATTTTCTTCTGTGCCGTCTGCGCGGGCGTCTGCAATGGTGCCGCCACCACAATCAACGATGCGGTTGCCGCATTGTTCAATGCGTTCTGTGTACGACATGAGGCGATCATCTGCAGGTACAGGCTCTCCACCGCGTGTTGCACTGATGGTTTTCCAAATGCCACGTAGATCTGGAGCACCTGGCGCCAAGGGTTCGGTGCAGTCACCAAGAATCAACGGAGGGAAAGAAGCACCGTAGCCACCTGCTGGAGTATGGGCTACTGGAATGTCATTGGCGTTCGTCATGAACACTCACCCTACAATCATGCGACGCTGACACGGCCAATTCGGCCAACTGCAGTGCTGGTGTAAAAATCACGTTCAAATCCAGGTGTGTACCACATACCCATTGGCATGAAACATCCGGTATCTGCTCGGCCTTTTTCAACGCCACTTTCAATGTCGAGAACTACGGCATCCCATTCGCCCATTTTGTGAACGTGGTCGACAATGAGTTCGCCAGTGTCTGCATAGAGCGTGAGTTGATTTGCGTTCCGCCAATCTTTTTTCCATAGAGGAATGAAATTTCCAGGACCGTCATAGCGCCAAGCACCGATGCCGCCGTTCTGAGAATCAAATGCCACAAGGATGTGTCGGTCTTGGTCATAGAGCGGGGGAGACACGATGTGACCAGAGGGTGTTCCGAACGGAATGAAGGATTCGCAATCAGACGAATCAATTGTGGAGACTCGCCACACACGCACTGGTGCCGTATGCACTGGTGGAGCAAAAGGCATTGCTTCTCCTGTGCCTGTAGGTGAGGCAGCCAACATGTTGATTGTCGATTGACTCTCTCCGTTGTCCATAAACCACGCGCAGTCATCGCCAATGGCACTATCCCACGCGTATCCCGAATCTTCGCCTTCAACTCTGTACGACGCTGACCACATCTCGTCAAGTGAGAGGCGACCATTGATGTATTGCAGACGGTGAATGACATCGTTGCTGGTGACATAGAGGTAGTCGACACCTTCTTGTCGGTCAGAAGAGAATCGTCCGACACTGTTCCACGGACATTCAAAGACGTCAACCACATTCAAATCTGGGTCAAGAACTGTAAAGACTGAATGCTTGGCGACATCATCGGAAATATCTTTGGTCACGATGTTGCCATCACTTAATACGACATGTCCGTTGTGTGCATTATTTGCGGCGAGTCGATGTTCTGCGATTACTTCTAAATCGGGAGAGAGTCGATGAACATAGGTTCCGTTCACCACATAAAGATCTCCGTTTTCGTGCACGCAAATAGCCCCACACCATTTATGTCCGCCAGATGGCAAATCAGGAGACCGACGAATTGGTTCTAATGAGATCGGGTCAAGTTGTTCTACCCATCCAGAAGTGTTGTCTGAGACACCAAACGAAGATCCGCCTTGCAAGTACAGCTCACCCTTGGCGCGTTGTACGAACATGACTGGCCAGCGACCAGGTTCAAGAATTCGGGCATGGCCCACGAGATGCTCGTCTGGCTGAATGTTCAGCCCAGGGGAACTCACGATTTTCTGGCGCCTCGGCCCTGCACATTCGGCTGGCCATACCGATGGGTAGTACCCCGACAGACGTGAGAGATAATCGCTAGATGCCATGATGCCCCCATCGCCGTATCAGTAAACCGAACGGTACAAGTCTTGGGTCTATATATACGAGGCAGATGGGCCGAGAGTGCGTAGCGTATGAGGTCTTATGTCAGTTCTTCCCAACGCCGCATTTTCCATCGCCCTTGACTGTCAACTCGACAACGTCCCAGGCACCCTTGGCCGGCTCTGTGCCGCTATTGGTGAGGCCGGTGGCAACATTGGCGCCCTCGACGGTTTCGACGTGCGTGGGCCGGTTCTTCGCCGCAGTGTTGTGGTTCATTGCCGTGATGAAGCTCATCAGAAAACAGTTGTTGGCGCAGTACAGAAACTTGACGGCGTCACTGTTCTTGACTGGTGGGACCGTACGTTCCGCATGCATGAAGCTGGCAAGATTGAAGTCATCACCACAGCTCCCGTGAATGACCGTGACGACTTGTCAATGGCGTACACACCAGGAGTTGCTCGCGTATGTACAGCAATTGAAAATGATCCGTCGTTGTCGCACAAGTACACGATTCGCAAAAACACTGTTGCAATTGTTAGTAACGGAACAGCCGTTCTTGGTCTTGGCGACATTGGTCCAGAAGGCGCAATGCCTGTTATGGAAGGCAAAGCACTCTTGTTCAAAGAGTTCGGCGGCGTTAATGGTTTCCCAATCTGCATCAATGCACGTACTGCTGACGAAGTAGTTGATTTCGTACAACGCATCGCTCCGACATTCGGTGGCATCAACCTTGAAGACATCAAGGCTCCTGAGTGCTTCGAAATCGAAGAGCGTCTTCGCGCAAGCCTTGACATTCCTGTCTTCCACGATGA
>WLSJ01000170.1 GCA_009705865.1 Actinomycetota bacterium
GGTCAATAACTTTGGCTTTGCCCTCGTCACCCCACTGGGTACCTACAACAACGGTGACGCTCATACACGCTCCTCCTTCGGAACGTGAATTAACTCTACTTGGTAGAGGCGAAACTCATCCGCTCCCTTTCATCGCCTGCAGGTAGATTTCTCTATGTGACCGCAATCCTTCGCCGCCAAACATGGGCTTCGATGACCCACGCCGACAAGGAAGCCCTCTGTCACCGCGGTCTCGACGACATCTTTGACTCTGGCCTGCGCGCGTCCATTGGCGCCCTGATTGAAGACGTCCGCCTTCGTGGCGATCAGGCCGTGTGCGATGCGCTCCAGAAGTTCGACGGCATCACTCTGACCCCCAGCCAATTGAGGGTCTCGGCGCAGGAGATTGCAGATGCCCGCATTGACCCTGCAGTCGAGAACGCCATCATCGATGCCATTTCTCACTTACGTGCCTTTAACGAAGAGCTGCGTGAGCGTTCGAGCGACTGGCAGATGGAACTAGAAAACGGTCTCACGGCCGGCGAGAAAATCACACCTATATCTAGCGTCGGCCTTTTCGTGCCAAGTGGCAAAGCCAGTTACCCGTCTGTTGCGTGCCAACTGGGTGTCCCTGCAGTTGTTGCGGGAGTACAAAACATCGTCCTTGTTGTGCCACCAATACCTGGCGGCAATGGTGAAGTTGACCCCGCAGTATTAGTGGTGTGCCGCCTTCTTGGCATCACCAATGTGTTTCGCATCAATGGCCCAGCCGGTATCGCTGCTCTTGGTTTCGGTACCGAAACTATTCCGCGTGTTCGCAAAGTTGTTGGCCCTGGCAGTCCTGCAGTCACGTTGGCTCAAGTCGAAATGCAACGCCACGGTCTTGCAACCATGATGTTGCTTGGCCCCACAGAAAGCATGATCGTTGCAGACCACACAGCGCATGTTGGCAAGGTTGCATCTGATCTTTTGATTGAAGCCGAACACGGCAATGACTCGTCCGTTATCTTTGTCTCCACTTCAGCAGACCTAATTGACGCCGTTGAAGCAGAACTACAAATTCAACTTGCAGATCTTCCACCTGTACGTGCCGAAGCATGCCGCGCATCGCTTGGGCCAAATGGCGGAGCAGTTCTTGTATCAACACTGAACGAAGCAGTAGATGTGGTGAACATGTACGCACCAGAACATTGCCAGATTGCTGTTGATGCTCAATATGAAGAGCGCGTTGTTGACGCAATTGTCAATGCTGGCGAAATTTTGATTGGTCAACACACGCCCTTTAGCGCCGGCAACTTCATCATCGGAGCACCAGCTTCACTACCTACTAGCGGTTTTGCACACGTGTCTTCTGGTATCACTGTTGAAGCATTTTTAAAACGCACTGCAGTTGCACGTGCAAATGAACCAGCACTTCGCCGTATGGCTGACAGCATCATTGCGTTTGCAGACCACGAAGGTTTCCCTGCACACGGCAACGCAATCCGCCGCCGCTTTACCTAGTTAGGTTGCGCGTTCATTGATGACTTTCCACGGTCCTACTACCGTCGCATCATAAACGTCTCCGTATATCACTCTTTGTCGCCAACCTTCGGCAATTGGATTTGATACATCAGATGTGTCAGCCACATACGAGTAATACTCTGAACGGTTCAAAGCATTGTCAGTCATCATGATGCTCATCATTTGATTTCCCGGAGCAGTTCCTAAGGGGAACACCACGACACATGTCAAGGTAGTAGTAGCACCTGTTCGTGAAGCAGAACAACTTCCAACATTCTGTGCATTTGTACTAGAGAAAAATCTAATTTCTGGCAAAGGCCAAGTGAGATTAATCCCAGATAAAACCTCATTGACTGTCAAAGTGACAGTTACAGATTGGCTACTAGAGCTGGTATCAATTGATGTACGGCTCAATGAAACCGAAGTTAACAACGGCTTATCATCATCTCCAGGCCCACTCTGCGTAAAAGAATTCAAGCCAATACCACTGATATCTGGAACCGTCGTCGGTGATTCAACGTCGTCGACGTTCCAAACATTCGTGGTCAACATGTCGGCACCTATGGAATACTGCTTGCCAACATTGTCAGAGGTGCCAATACGAAGTCCCCATTTCCCTGTTCCTGCATCCTTCGGCAACACAAGTGAGCAGCTCCACTCGCCTTCTTTGATAGTTCCAGATACAAATGTTGCCCAGGCAAATACGTCATACACATTGGGGTGAATCAGCCCACATTGGGCCCAGTTAACTCCAGATAAATCATCAGAAAGATGGAAGGTAACAATTACAGTTCGATCCGCGTCTGACGTTGAACTATCCGCCGCAGTAATGACTGATTTATCCCATCTCACGTTGGTGATTCGGGCCGAGCGAGCATCGCCAATTCCTGCTTGCGTTATCCAGTGACTCGGAGTTTGATCCATTATTTCAGGCAGATTTGAATGCCCCTTATAGTCATCGCCTGACATGGACCGTGACTGGTCAGCAAAGCCGTTGGCACCGGAACTATCCCTAGTCGATACTGAAAGCCCATAAAGCCCTTGTTGCATGCCTGTAACAAAAATCAAATCACATTCCCACCAACCATCTCGGTTAGTTCCTGACACTTTTTGCGCCGAATTCCATAAAGCAGTGGTGCGCGCATTTAGGAATAGCACCGCACACCCCACGCTTGAAGTTCCCATCAATTCATCAGTTACGTGCATGCGTACTGTTTTTGTCACCGGACCACTTGATGTATCGATGGTCGACCCACCCACAAAACTCGCACTGCGAATATATGGTGCTGCAGTATCAAAGCCACAGAAGGTAACAGTGTCTAGGCCATCGCTCTCACACAAGTTTCGCTCTCCTGCTGCAGGAGTGCCATCGGCGCCACGAAGAGTGTCGGCGCCTTCCCCTCCAATTAACCCATCATCTCCAGCGCCCCCATCAACAGTGTCGTTTCCGGCGCCACTTTCAACACTGTCATCACCAGCACCAGCATTAACAGTGTCAACACCAGACCCAGACGTAATCGCATCATCACCATCACCAGCAGTCA
>WLSJ01000018.1 GCA_009705865.1 Actinomycetota bacterium
AGAGCTAGCAACAGTGCTTGGAACTAAGGACGATTTTGCAATGGAATATGTCTTTGCAAGGACTAGAGATGCAAAAGCCAACGGAAAAAGCGTCAATGAATCAAGTTCGCGAGCCATGCCAATCAATACAAGTGCTCGCAATACTGCGACCAGTAATACAACCATTCGCTGTCCACCGCGCATGCGATCAACGAGAGGTCCGACAAATGGGGCCACGATGGCAAACGGCGCCATGCTGACTGCCAGAAACAAAATGACTTTGGTTCGAGCGGCGTCAGGACTAATTGACAAAAACAAGGAATCAGCAAGCGCAAGCGTCATGGCGGTCTCGCCTGCGACCATTAGTGAATGTGTGCGAGACAGTCTCTGAAACGGACTAACAGGGGGTAATCCGCCGTTCTCTAATGATTCCCTTTTGCGCCGCGTGACCACGCAGCGATACTACGCCGTGCGTTGTTTGTCGTACTTGTATCCGAGACCACGAATTGTGACAATGCGCGTTGGATTAGCTGGATCATCTTCAATTTTTGACCGCAAACGCTTGATATGGACATCAAGCGTTTTCGTGTCACCCACGTAATCACTGCCCCACACTCGATCAATCAGGGTCTCGCGTGGCAACACACGCCCAGCGTTGGCGAGCAAAATGTGCAGCAATTCAAATTCCTTCAGGGGCAAAGCTTGCGCCTCACCACGAATAATGACTTCGTGTTGGTCAGGGTCAAGAGCAACGTCGCCTACTTCAATTGCAGAACCAGATAGTTCGCCACCTCGATCATTTGGTACACGCCGCATGACTGCGCGCATGCGTGCAGTCAATTCACGAAGTCTGTATGGCTTTGTGACGTAATCATCTGCGCCAACTTCAAGTCCGACAACAGTGTCAATTTCTGCACCCTTAGCTGTGACCATGATGATGGGCGTCAAGGTCTTTTTGCGTAATTGACGACAAACATCAATACCAGACATTTTCGGCAACATCACATCGAGGAGCACTAGATCTGGCTGAACAAGATCAAACATTTCAAGTGCCTGCAAACCATCACGAGCTACTTCTACACGAAAGCCTTCACGCTTTAGCCCAACTTGTAATGCCTCGATAAAAGACTCTTCGTCTTCCACCACCAACACCGTTGGGATACCTGCTGCTGTCCGTGCGTTCACCATACGTATCCATAGTGGCTCATACTGACCTCAAAACACGCGGTATCTGCAAGATAAACGTCGAACCTTCACCTTCCCGAGACCGTACGTTCACCTCCCCGCCATGATTGGTGGCCACATGGCGCACAATGGAGAGGCCGAGGCCGGTTCCACCGGTTGCTCGATTTCGAGCGCGATCGACCCGATAGAAGCGTTCAAAGATGCGATCAACGCTGTCTGCCGGAATTCCGATGCCTCGATCTTCTACTTCGACTGACACCGTTGTGTCTGAGGTGACTACACGAACATCCACTTGATGAGTTTCGTCACTATATTTCACAGCGTTCTCGACCAGGTTTGCGATAGCAGAAACAAGCTGGAAGAAATCACCAGAAATAATTGCTACACCCTTTTCTGATTTCACCATCAACGGCACACCCTTGCGCATTGCAATTGGTGCAACGCGCTCAATAGATTCTGCAACAACATCTGCCATATCGACGTCTGTTTTCAACATCTCGCCGCCCAATTCGATGCGTGACAGTTCAAGCAAGTCGTCGATCGTGCGAGACATGCGCTGAGCCTCGATCACCATGCGGCCAGTCAGACGAAGCACTAACTCATCGTCAGTTTCACCCTCAATAGTTTCTGCAAGAACAGAAATAGCACCTACTGGTGTTTTGAGTTCATGGCTAACGTTTGCAACAAAGTCGGTACGTACTTGGTCAATGCGCCAACGCTCGGTGACATCATCCATAATCGCAACTGCTCCACCATCGGCAAGCGGAATTGCTCGCACCTCAAGCACCCGTTGAGGTGGGCCAGCTAATTGAATTTGTTCTCGACTTTCAAGTCCGCGCAATGCCAGGACTAGTAACCGCTCTGCCGCGACTTCAACCAGAACATCTGCATGTCGAGCACCAGCTATAGACGTTGCAACGGTATTGCGAAATCGTTCTTGGCCATCTGCAAGAAGAACAACTATCCCCATTGGCAGCGCGTCTAAAAGAATTCGTATCTCGGCTTCGGAGTCGATGACCGGAGCATCCTCTGTCACAACTGCCGGAGTTACTTTTTGCGCTACGCGAGTTCGGTCGCGAACAATGAACCCGACGCCTACTCCGAGTATGACGCCAGCAATCAACAGCCACATACTGATGCCAAACTGGCAGTCTTAACTTTCGTTGACTTTGATGAAAGGAATTCCATCTGTATCGTCTTCGCCAGATTTCTCGCGGAAACGTGCGGCACCTTTATGTTCAGGTAGCCAACCGGTAACCAAGTACCGAACGCGCTCGCCAATGTTCACAGCGTGATCACCGATTCGTTCATAGAAGCGCGCAACAACTGCTAACTGAATAGCAACTTGCAGATCAATTGCATTTTCAGAATGGCTTTCAAGAATGGCTTGAACAAACTCGCGCTGCAAACTGTCGAGATATGAGTCCATGTCGTCAATTGCTGCTGCCTTTGACGCGTCATTCTCTTCGAATGCCTCTAGAGCTGATTCCCATAGTTGTTCTGCTTGCTCACCCATGCGAGCAATAAGGCCACGCAATCTTGGGTCAAGTTCGTGCCCGTAAATTCTGCGAGCAGCTTTACAAATATTGACTGCCAAGTCAGCAGAGCGTTCAATTTCGGCAATCATCTTTACAACAGAAACCACTTGACGTAAGTCGCCAGCTACTGGAGCTTGTAGGGCCAAGATTTGGTAACAGCGCTCTTCAAGATCTAGCGACAATGCGTCAATCTCATCATCAAACTGAATGAGAGCATCGGCGCCTTCAAGGTCGCCATTCAAGATGACTGCAGTTGCACGAGGAATGGCTTCAATAACGGATGCTGCCAATCGCACAAGTTCAGTGCGTACATCTTCTAGCTGTTGGTGAAAACCTTTGCGAAGCTCGTCCATGATTCCTCCTCGAAAAATAACTAGTTACGACTGACACAACGGTAGGAACGCGTGTGTGAACTGCAGTCTCTCATAATATGAACGGAAAATGAACTTGTCACCCCGGTGCTCTAAGAATTCTCTGCCTTGGGTACTCCCAATTTCAACTGTGATTCAGAGTCCCGTTGATGAATGCGATATTGGGCGTCGGTAGCAGGGACATATTCTGTCGGCCCCACGCGTCGCCAGTCCCCTTCCCGATTCATCTCAAATGCCACCACATCGTCAGCCAAAAGAGTGGCAAAGACTTCTTCAATCCAGGCGCGATGTTTCGGATGTTCAACAGGTATCAGCACTTCGACTCTCTTATCTAGATTGCGTGGCATGAGGTCTGCAGAACCGATGTAATAGACAGGTCCATTGTCTTGACCACCGTGTGCGAAGTGATACATACGGGAATGTTCTAGGTACCTTCCCAATACGGATCTGATGCGCATTGTTTTTCCGTGTTCAGAACTGGGTCGAATGCAACAGATTCCACGAACAATGAGATCAATCTGCACTCCGGCTTCACTTGCTTGGTACAGCAAATCAATCATGTCTGCATCAGCTAAACCGTTGATTTTGATCACGATATGACCCTCAGAACCAAAAGTAATTTCATGTTTGATCAACTGTTCCATCTTGGAACGTAAGTACCGTGGCGCAACAATTAATCTGCTGTAATCATGATCACGGCCAAATCCGGTGAGCGAATTAAACAAGTGAGAAACATCATCACCAATCTTTTCATCACAGGTAAACAAGCCAATATCTTCATAGGTGCGGGCTGTTTTTGAGTTGTAGTTACCGGTACCTACATGGACATATCGACGCAAACCGGACTCTTCTTGACGAACTACAAGTACACATTTGCAATGAGTTTTGAGCCCAACCACGCCATAGACCACATGAACACCTGCACGCTCTAATTCTTTTGCCCAATTCACATTGACTGCTTCGTCAAAGCGTGCTGTGAGTTCAATAAGAACAACAACTTGTTTGCCGAGTTCGGCAGCTTTTATGAGACTTCGAGCGATAGGTGAATCACCAGATGTGCGATACAAAGTGATTTTGATTCCTTGTACTCGTGGATCATTTGCAGCTTGTTCAAGAAACTCTTCTGTTGATGACGAAAAAGACTCATAAGGATGATGCACGAGCAGGTCGCGTTGGCGTAAAACACTAAACATGGACTGATCGTTACCGTCAGCTGCTGCCAAACGACCCGCAGTGACGGATCGCCAGGGAGAATCTTTTAGTTCTGGCTCATCAAGGCCATGCAGTTCCCACAGACACGACAATGCAAGAGGAGCAGTGTGGAATGACACATCTGCACTTTCCAGATCAAGTTCTTCGAGCAACATTTCAAGAACGTCAGGGTTGATGTGATGATCAACTTCAAGACGTACCGCACGACCAAAACGACGGCGACGCAATTCCATTTCAACAGCGACAAGCAAGTCGTCTGCATCTTCATCGTCAAGTGTGAGGTCTGCATTGCGAGTAACCCTGAATGCACTGGCATGAACGATGTCCATGCCAACAAACAAGTCAGAAATATGTGCTGCAATGACATCTTCAATCAAGACATATCGGCCTTCAGACATCTTCTGAAAACGCTTGAGAAATGTAGGGATTTTTACGCGGGCAAATCGCTGCTCGCCCGTAGAAGAATCGCGCACCAACACTCCAAGGCTGATCGCCATGTTGGAGATATACGGGAATGGATGAGACGGATCAACAGCTAGTGGTGTGAGCACGGGAAACAATTGACGCTCAAAGAATTCTTTCATCTGAACGCGTTCTTCATCCGTAGTGTCTGCCCAACGACACACATCCACCCCGTGCGTGGCTAACTTCGGAAGCAATTCCCCCAGCAGGATGTCTTCTTGTTCGGAAACTAAGAAATCAACTCGGTGACCGATCTCTTTGAGTTGACGTTTCGGTGAGAGTCCATCTGATGAGCGTGAATGGACATCGGCTGCAACTTGACCCTTGAGCGCAGCGACTCGCACCTGGAAAAATTCATCAAGATTCGAAGAAAAAATGGCACAAAATTTAATTCGCTCAAGCAGCGGAACTGACTTTTCTCGAGCAAGAGCCAATACTCGTTCATTGAAATCGAGCCAACTCAGTTCTCGGTTGCCAATAAGACGACTCATGCGAAATAAGGGTAGTAAGCAGAACTGACGACACGGGATAGTTCACTCATGGAGTTCGTCATTTGTTCACGCAGATGTTGTATCAGTGTTACCCACGACCTCGAATTAGAACTCGTAGTCAGGGTCGCCCATGTCCCATTCAATGGAAATGAGCTCGCGCTCAGCATCGCGAACGATGCGCGCCATGTTGCGGCGAAATTGTGGATCATCTCGAGGAAGAAGAACGAGACGTGCCAATACTCGCGAACGAAATTCGTCGAGAACTGTCTGATCGCCCCAGTCTGCATAGACCTCCCAATGTGGAGACACAGCACCAAGAAATGCGATGCGGGCATGGGCTTTCGGGGCCTGAGGAATCTGGATATCTGTCATGGTGTCTCCGGACTGCAATGCGATGGTTGCAATATGTGAATCAATAGCGAACTCCAAACAGCCTATCGGGGCACTCGCGTGACGACTTCTGAGCGTTTTTAGCCTGTTTTTGAGCCTTTTCTGAGACCAGCCCTGTGGATAACTGGAATCTTTACCAAACCTTTACCTGACCCGACGGCATAGGGCTTCACGCGCGTGCTTGACTGGAATTGCGGGAACTTCCCGCCATGACTCGGCGTCACACAGATACCGAACCAAGAGCACCTGTTACAGGTGCAGCGAGGACAGCCATGAAAATACAACTCCAAGTCACGAGTGCACCAGTCACGAACGTTCCGTTCGACGACTCCCCAACATCCTGGATGGGCGATGGCAACTGCCGCAATTACCCCCCAGCAACATTTTTTCCGTCTGACGGCGTCGGGGTCGACCGTGCTCGGGCCATTTGCAAAGGATGCCCTGTCAGCAACACATGTCTTGAATACGCACTAGCTGAGCGCATTGACCACGGCGTGTGGGGCGGTTGTAGCGAGCGCGAGCGTCGCAGAATCTTGAAGAGGCGCCGCGGTATCGCGGTCTAGCCCTTACTTCGAATCAGACGAAGAGTCGTCAGACTTACCTTCGTCCATTGCCTTCTTGAACTCTTTTTGAGCTGAACCAAGGTTCTTGGCGAGCTTTGGCAGTTGTGCACCACCGAAAAGCACCAGCACGACAACTAGAACGATAATGAGCTCTGGGCCTTCGAGAAACGAAATCATGTTCCTGACGGTAGCAGGGCGGGGCACATCTTTGGTAAGCACGAAGGGTGCTGGAATGTGTGATCAACGTAAGCGAAGGGCGTAACCACGCGATTCTTGATGCCCTCACTCAAGTGTGCTCAGGGGACCTGCTCGATGTCCATACCGACTCTGATCACAATCGGAGTGTCTTCACAGTGCTGGGAGAAGAAGCTCCACGTCGACTGACTCAAGCGGCAATCTTGGCACTGAGTCTCTCGCAACATGCAGGTGTACACCCGCGATTAGGTGTTGTTGATGTTGTTCCATTTGTCCCGCTCGTCAATTCCTCTATGCAAGATGCACAGATTGCACGTGATGAATTTGCAACGTGGGTCACTGGAGAATTCAACATTCCATGTTTTTTATATGGAACTAATCACACGCTTCCAGAGATTCGAAAAAATGCTTGGACAACAGTGATGCCTGATATTGGGCCACATGTTCCACACCCCACTGCCGGTGCGGTGTGTGTTGGCGTGCGTGAACCATTAGTTGCGTACAACTTGTGGCTAGAAGATGTTGACCTGGCAACAACACGGCGTATTGCATCTGCTGTTCGCACTGCACACATTCGCACTTTAGGCCTGCAAGTAGGGGCGTTTACACAAGTCAGTGTCAACCTCATTGAGCCAATGATTTCAGGGCCAAATGACGTGTTCAACGCGGTCTCGCAACACGCAGCAGTGCATCACGCAGAATTAGTGGGATTACTTCCCGCTTCTGTTCTTGCAACTATTCCACGGGCCCGGTGGGAGGACCTAGATGTGTCCGTGGAACAAACGATTGAGTGGCGAGTTACTAACCGTTAATGATGACGCGACGGCCATCTTGCGCACGCTGACGACGAAGACGACGACGCTCACGTTCTGATAAGCCGCCCCAGATACCAAACTTTTCGCCGTTAGCAAGCGCGTATTCCAAACAGTCGCCACGTACGACGCAGCCTTTGCATACTTCTTTGGCTTCACGGGTGCTTGCACCGCGCTCTGGGAAAAACAGGTCGGGGTCGACGCCAAGGCAGTTGGCCTGGTCTTGCCAGCCACGTTCTTGGCTTAATGAATCAGAATCTCCGTGCATGCTTTTGCCTCCCAGCTACAGCCATATCCGAGTCCCAAGGGATCTTGGAATGTGGCTTGTAATTACAGCGCTGTAATTGTGTCAAATATCTGCCCAAAATGCAAATGGAATATGGAAAACATCAAAGAAACAGTCAGCAACTGTCTTGATTCGGGTCCGGTGGGTACCAGCAATTATTAGCGGGCGCGACTTGTTCTGCGACGATTTTCGAGGAAATCAACAAGCACATAATCACCCAATGTCTCTGGGGTCGTGAAGAAGGCCCGTCCGTGATTGACCTGAGTCATTTGCTCAATAAAACGGCGCAAAGGACCCGTGGCATCAAGCACAAACGTGTTGATGGTGATGTTGTCTTTCGTGCAGCGCATGGCCTCGCGCAAGGTCGCTTCCACTGTCTCGCGCACCGGTGGATAGTTGAAAAAGACGTCGCCTGATTGAGTGATATGAGCTGTCGGTTCACCATCGGTAATCATGATGATTTGTTTTGTGCCTGTCTGACGAGCAAGCAATTGGCGGGCCAAGCGAAGACCATGCTGCATGTTGGTGCCGTATGCAAGATCCCAACTGACTTCAGGCAACTGCTCGTGAGTCATGATGTGCGCAGTTTCACTGAAACCGACTAGGCCCAGATAATCACGCGGAAATTGCGAGCTAATCAATGAATGCAGGGCCATTGCCACTTTCTTTGCCGGAACAAAGTTGCCACGCATTGGCATCGACATCGATAGGTCGATCATCAATACTGTCGATGATCGAGTGTTGTGTTCAGTGCGCTCGATCTCAAAATCTTCTGGTGACAATTTGACTGGTGTGCCACTGCCGTTTCGTGAAATGGCGTTACGAATTGTGCGCTGCAAATCAAGACGGAACGGATCACCAAATTCGTATGGCTTCGAATCGTACGTGCGCTCGTGTCCGCTGCCGTCGCGTGCGATGCGATGCTGACCGAATTTGTCTTTTGCCAAGTTGTTGAACAGTTGACGCAGTGCGTTATTGCCAATGGCTCGCAGCCCTCGCGGAGTGAGTTCCATCTTTCCCTCTTTGAGATTGATGAGCCCAGCTTCTTCCAGCATCTTGGTCATTTCAGCGAGGCGCTCCATGGATTTTGCGGCGTCTTCTCCGAGCATCTCGCGCACCTTGTCGATGTCGACTTCTGCCAATTGAGCAGGGTTAGTTGCTTGTCGCAACATTCCTTCCATTTCTGACAATTCACCCATCTCTTGCATGGCATCCATTGCCTGCTGCATGTCCATTGAGGGCTCGCCACGGAAGTTGTACCCCTCGCCTTGGCCTTGTTGCGGGAACATGTTTTGCAATTTTTCGCTGAGTTGTTGGACCTGCCAATTGAGATCCATGTCTTCCATGAGTTGCTCAGACAACTGCTGCATTTGTGAGCGTTGTTCCGGCGTCAGTGAATCCATCAGTGCTTGCATTGCTTGCATGCGCTTTGCCATGTTCTCGAGTAGCTCGTCGAGTGTTTGCGGATTCTCTGGAAAGAAGTCACCGAACTGTTCCATGAACTTTTCGAATTGCGGATCTTCGCCTTGTTCGCGCGCTTCAATCATTCCGTTGAGAGCAGCCATCATGTCCTTCATGCGCGCCATGTCTTCTGGCGACATGTTCTGCATTCCTTCAGACATCTGATCAACAAATTGCTGCATCATTTCTTGACGCAGTTTGTCCATCAATTCTTCAAATCTCTGTTGCGCTTCATTTGACTCAAAGTCGTAATTTTGCATCTCTCGCACCATGCCTGCGAGGTCGTTCGGCATCATGTCTAGGCGGAAATTGCGTTCCATTGCAGCATCACGAGCCGTATCGGCACGCCGTTCATCACCCGATGCTTCTGCCTCGCGAACAGAGTTCTCGACTGCATGACGTTCTTCATCAATGATGTCTTTGAGGGCGTCAGCAATTTCTGAATACACACCACCAAGATCGCCGCTCTCTTCCAGTTCTTTCTTGCGGTCACGAATGCGTTGCATCATGTCGCGCAGGCCCTCGATCTGGTTGCCATCTGGGTCGGTCATTCCGTCACGCATCAGGCGACGTAATGCTGCGTTGAGGTCCCCGTGGTAGAGCAGATCATCAGTCAATTCATCGAGGATTGCCTCTGCGTCAAGGCTGAACCCTGTCTGTGTGCCGTCCCAACGTGAATAAGTAAACCGTGCAGGCATATCCGCAACTTAGTTGCTCTAGGGTATTGGGCACTATGCGAGTGCCACGGACTTTCGTATTCGTCGATATTTCGGGGTTTACCAATTTCACAAATGAGAACGGAGACGATGCCGCCGGGCGCCTCCTTGCCTCTTGGCGTGCCGTGACCCGCGATGTGGCCTCTGAGACCGGTGTCCGTATCGCCAAATGGCTGGGCGATGGCTGCATGATCGTGGCTGTTGACCAGCGAGATGCCATTACATTCGCTCTCGAGCTTCAGAAGCGCTCTGGAGCCGCCTGTGCGCCGCTCTCCATACGTGTTGGCATGGCCTCTGGGCTCGCCTTGCTGTTCGAAGGTGACGACTACATCGGAACCGCTGTCAACTTGGCTGCACGTCTCTGTGACGCCGCCGAACCATTCGAAATACTTTTCCCAAGCGAACACATCGAGAACCTGCCAGAGGGTGTCATTGTGACCGCCCATGTGCCGATGTCTCTTCGTGGGTTAAACGAAGCTATTCCCGTCGTGTCGCTGACTGGTGAAGCAACAAATGCAGCCCGTAACGACACGGGCGAACTGTGGACTCGCTCGCCCTTCGTTCTGTAGTTCTAGCTACGTGAGCGATACGTGGCTTTTGCCCCGGACGCATCTTTGTTCAGACGTCGTGTGAGATGTAATCCCTCCAGGATGAACTCAACAGCACTTGCCAACATGGCAGGTGATTCATCGCCGCCAGTAAGAACTTTGACAGGGGGCATCAGTGCAGGGATCTGCGTAAGAAGAGCAATGAGCTCTCCAGAAGAGATGTCTTCACCCGCATGAGCAACAGCGCCTTCTTCAAATGCAGTGAGAACATCGCGCATCATTTCACCAGGAGCCAATTCTTTGTACACAGTGAGAACTGCGCCAGAGATGAGCTGTTGAAGAATGCCATTTTCACGGCCTTCTTCCAATGATTCAATTTCCACTTTCCCGCCAGTAGACGATGCCAAAGCATCAAGATCGCTAATGCGCGGTGCTACTTCGCGCTCACCTGCACGTAATGCACGTCGCACAGCATTTGCACTGAGAATTTCGAAGTTAGAAACTGACAAACGCACGCTGACACCACTGCGCTGGTTGACATGGCTGCTGACGCGAGCTTGGTGAGAGAACGTGGCAATAATGCGCTCCATGAATTCAGGCATGGTGACCTTGACATCACCAATTGAAGCTGCCCGTGATTCTTGACGCATGATTGCAATTTCCGTATCAACTTCAAGCGGATAATGCGTACGAATTTGGCTACCGAAACGGTCTTTCAGCGGAGTAATGATGCGACCACGATTTGTGTAGTCCTCTGGGTTTGCAGATGCCACCAACATGACATCGAGCGGAAGACGAATCTTGTATCCACGAATTTGTACGTCGCGTTCTTCGAGAACGTTCAGCAAACCAACTTGAATTCGCTCTGCAAGGTCTGGCAATTCGTTGATTGCAAAAATTCCGCGGTTCGTACGAGGAACCAAGCCGTAATGCAATGTGAGTTCGTCACTGAGGTAACGGCCTTCTGCAACTTTGATGGGGTCAACTTCACCAATGAGGTCAGCAATTGACGTATCAGGCGTTGCTAATTTTTCACCGAATCGTTCACTGCGATGAACCCAAGAAATAGGAGCGTTCTCGCCTTCTGCTGCTATGAGATCGCGAGCATGACGTGACACTGGGTTGTACGGGTCGTCATTAATTTCGCTTCCAGCGATGATTGGCATCCACTCATCAAGTAGATCAGTTAACGAACGAATCATTCGTGTCTTTGCTTGACCGCGTTCACCAAGAAACACAACATCGTGTCCGGCAAGCAATGCATTTTCAAGTTGCGGCATGACGGTGTTTTCATACCCCATGACGCCTTCGAATAAAGGCAGGCCAGCTGAAATATTGCGCACGGCATTGGCACGCAATTCTTCTTTGACAGGAATGGATTTCCATCCTGAGGCACGAAGGGCCGCCAGAGTGACAGGAAGAGATGCGGGGACAGCAGGAATTGTCATGGAAACGACAGTACCCCGAGAGCTCGGTAAAGCCCTCAGCCAGAACGCTTATTTACGCGCAAGATCCTTGCGGTTTGAAAACTTTGCCTTACGGAAGTCTTTGTTCATGAGGGCGATCACGTCGATCGAAATTTCCTTCGGGCAAGCTGCTTCACACTCGCCATGATTCGTGCATGAACCGAATCGCTCGTCCATTGTTTCCACCATGGCCTCAACGCGTGAATAGCGCTCGGCTTGACCTTGTGGCAGACGGCTGAGGTGGGCAATCTTTGCGCCGGTGAACAAGTTGGCAGCGCCGTTCGGGCAGGCCGCAACGCATGCTCCGCAACCGATGCAGGCAGCTGAGTCCATCGCTGCATCAGCAACAATTTTGGAAATAGGAATCAGGTTTGCGTCTGGTGCACCACCTGTATCGGCCGTGATGTATCCGCCCGATTCGATGATGCGGTCAAAAGCAGAACGATCAACCATGAGGTCTTTAATGATCGGGAATGCTGATGCACGCCATGGCTCGATAGTGATGGTGTCATTGCTCTTGAACTGACGCATGTGCAACTGGCATGTGGCTGTTCCGCGTTGTGGTCCGTGTGCTTGTCCGTCAATCATCAGTGAACATGTACCGCAGATGCCTTCGCGACAGTCGTGGTCGAACACCACTGCCTCTTTGCCTTCAGTGACGAGTTTGTCGTTCAAGATGTCGAGCATCTCAAGGAACGAAGCCTCGTCTGTGATTTCGTCGACCACATGGGTTTCGAAATTGCCCTTTGCCGCAGGACCAGCCTGACGCCAAATGCGCAATGTGATGTTTTTGAGGTGATTGCTCATTTGTAGCTCCGAGTCGCGAGGTGAACAGCTTCGAATTCGAGCGGTTCAACGTTCAGGTTTGGTGTCATTGGGTCGCCGCCCCATTGCCATGCGGCAACGTGGCAGTAGTTCTCATCATCACGAAGTGCTTCGCCTTCGTCTGTCTGGTATTCAGAACGAAAGTGGCCGCCGCAGCTTTCTTTGCGGTCAAGCGCATCACGACACATGAGCATGCCCAACTGGAAGAAATCGTCAACACGACCAGCTTTTTCAAGCGTTTGGTTCATGTTGTCGCCCTCACCGGTGACACGAAGGTCGGTCTTGAATTCTTGATACAACGCAGGAAGAAGTTCCAACGCTTTTTTCAAACCTTCTTCGGTCCGTTCCATTCCGCAGTAATCCCAAATGATTTTTCCGAGTTCACGATGGAAGTAATCAGGTGACTTTGTTCCGTTGATTGCAAGGTACGCGTTGAAGCGCTCACGAGCTGCTTCTTCAGCAGCCTTGAACTCAGGATGATCAATGCCAGGCATTGGCTTGTTCAACAACGGAGCAAGTCCGTTTCCGATTGTGTACGGCAATACGAAGTACCCATCTGAGAGACCTTGCATCAGTGCTGATGCGCCAAGACGGTTAGCACCATGGTCAGAGAAGTTCGCTTCGCCCGCTGCGTACAAACCAGGAATGTTTGTTTGCAATTCGTAGTCAACCCACAAACCACCCATTGTGTAATGGCTGGCTGGGTAAATACGCATTGGTGTTTCGTATGGATTTTCTCCGGCGATACGTTCATACATTTCAAACAAGTTGCCGTAGCGCTCTTGCACCACGTCGTGACCGAGACGCTCGATTGCTTCGGAGAAGTCAAGGTAGACGCCGTTCTTCTTTGGTCCGACTCCTTGACCTTTGTCAACAAGACGCTTTGCCGCACGAGATGAAATGTCACGTGGGGCCAAGTTTCCGAATGACGGATACAAACGCTCGAGGTAATAGTCGCGTTCTTCTTCTGGAATATCACGAGCAAGTCGTGTCTCGTTCGGGTTAACAGGCACCCATACACGACCGTCGTTACGCAATGATTCTGACATCAACGTGAGTTTTGACTGACTGTCATCACTTTGCGGAATGCATGTTGGGTGAATTTGTGTGTAGCACGGGTTCGCAAACAATGCGCCTTTGCGGTGTGCTCGCCATGCTGCAGTGACGTTGCACGCCATTGCATTTGTTGACAAAAAGAACGCGTTTCCGTATCCGCCTGTTGCCAACACAACTGCATGTGCAGCATGTGATGTGATTTCACCAGTGACAAGATCGCGGACAACAATGCCCGATGCACGGCCGTCAATAACAACAATGTCAATCAATTCTGAGCGGTTGTACAAACTGATGCCACCAAGTCCCACTTGGCGTGAGAACTGCTGATACGCACCGAGCAGCAATTGCTGACCAGTTTGACCACGAGCATAAAAAGTACGACTGACCTGAGCTCCACCAAATGAACGGTTGTCTAAGAGACCACCGTATTCACGGGCAAACGGCACACCTTGGGCCACCATTTGGTCAATGATGTCAACGCTAACTTGTGCCAAACGATGCACGTTTGCTTCACGCGCACGGAAGTCGCCACCCTTGACGGTGTCGTAGAACAAACGGTGAACACTGTCGCCGTCGCCCTTGTAATTCTTTGCACCGTTGATGCCGCCTTGAGCAGCAATGGAGTGAGCACGACGTGCAGAGTCATGAAACGTGAACGCATCGACTTGATAACCGAGTTCGGCAAGAGTTGCTGCGGCTGATGCACCAGCAAGACCAGTACCGACCACAATGACTTTGAATTTGCGTTTGTTGTTGGGGTTCACCAACTTCATGTTTTCTTTGTAGTTATCCCATTTGTCGGCAACAGGGCCATCAGGAATTTTGCTGTCAAGCTTGACCGTGTTCTTTGCGAACAGTTCATCAGTGAGAGTCATGATCGTGTCTTTCTTCTTCGAGGCGTGTCGGTCAGCCGACGATGCCAGCCATTACAGCGATAGGGAATGAAACGTTGCCGAGAACGACAATTGCGGCAAAGCCAGTAGCAAATCCACGGCGCCAGGTATTAAAACGCGGGTTATTCCAACCAAGTGACTGGAAAATGCTCCACGTGCCGTGGAACAAGTGAATGCCCAACAAGATGTTTGCAACGACATAGAACAAGGCAACTGGAGTGCGATCAAACGAATGCACGACGCTGGCATAGACCGACTTCACAGATTCTTCATCGCCTGAATGCGTGATCATTTCGCCCACGTGCGAGTTCACAACACCAAAGGTCAGGTCGAGAAGGTGCCAGACAAGAAACGCCAGAACAATGATTCCGGACCAGCGCATGGTGCGGCTAGCGAAATTGGCAATTTGGTAATCACGCTTGCTCTGGTATTTCACAGGTCGAGCGTGGCGATTGAGGCGAGTCAACGACCATGCCGCATGTAAATGAAGAAACAGCATGGAAATGAGGCCGCCACGAAGAATCCAGAGAACCCATCCTTTTGGCGCCAGTGGATACAGCAATGTCTGGAGGAAATGGGCGTAGTGATCAAGATCTGCTGCACCCATGTACATCTTGAGGTTCCCGATCATATGGAAGAGGACAAAACCCATCATGGCGATGCCCGTGATGCCCATGACGTACTTCTTGCCCACCGCGGTGGAATAGAGGTCGAGAAGAAATGGGCGCTTCTTTCGCTTATGGGTAGCGGTGCCCGTGACCGGGCCGCGTTGAGATGTAACTGCTTGTGCCATATAAAAAGGTCTCCCTGCGGGCCGGACTGGCCGGCTGTGCAAATGCACTTGAAACGGTAGCCCGAGAGAGCCCCGAGGGCACAACTTGACCATTTCGCTCTTGAGTGTCATTTTTCACTACTGTTGCGATGTTCCATACAGCGGGCGTCTGAAAGTCAGAGCGCCCCAGAACTTGCCAGGAGACAATTAAGTGTCAGGATTATTTGCTGCCGAAGGTGGCTATCAAGAGTTCGTACTCAAGGGCGGAGAATGGGCGGTGTTGTGGCTTTCAGCTGCTTCAGCCATCCTTGCTATCGCTGTTGGGTTCTATCTCGCCCGTTTAGTCATGGCTGCCGACGAAGGCACGCCAAAGATGAAAGAAATTGCACTCGCAATTCAAGAAGGTGCACTCGCCTACTTGAAGCGCCAGTTCAAGACAATCATCATGATTTTGGTTCCACTTGCAATCATTGTGTTCATCACATCAAAGGCAATCTCACATGAGACCGCTTCTGGTGCCATCGTTCATGACCTTTCGTTCGGACAAGCCGGCCTGTGGCGCACACTTGCGTTCATTCTCGGATGTGCAGCGTCTGGTTTCACCGGTTACATCGGAATGACATTGGCGACGCGCGGAAACGTTCGTACAGCTGCTGCTGCTCTGACTGGTTCAATGCCAGACGCTCTCACCGTTGCATTCCGCACCGGTGGTGTTGCCGGAATGTTCACCGTTGGTCTCGGACTCAGCGGTGCTACAGCAATCATCATGATTTTCCAGAACACATCAAGCGTCATTCTTGTTGGATTCGGTTTTGGTGGATCACTTCTTGCATTGTTCTTGCGCGTTGGTGGAGGAATCTTCACGAAAGCTGCAGACGTTGGTGCTGACCTCGTTGGAAAAGTTGAAGCAGGAATTCCTGAAGACGACCCACGTAACCCAGCAACAATCGCAGACAACGTTGGCGACAACGTTGGCGACTGTGCCGGAATGGCAGCTGACCTCTTCGAGTCATACGAAGTAACACTTGTTGCTTCCATCATTCTTGGTGTTGCAGCATTCAACTCAATTGGTCTTAACCCAGCAATGGGACTTGTGTTCCCGCTTGCAGCTCGCGCTATCGGCGTAATCGCATCAATCTTTGGTGTGTTCGCTGTGAAGGCAAAGCCAGACGAAACAGACGCACTCAAGCCAATCAACAAGGGCTTCCTTGTAGCTGGTGTACTTACTCTTGCCGGAACTCTTGCATTGTCACTGACCTATGTCGGCAACGACAAAGGTGTCGCTGGCGAAGGTGTCAAGTTGATGAGCGGAGCCGGTTGGCGAGTATTCGGTGCAGTTGCAGTTGGTCTGCTTCTTGCACAACTTGTTAGTCGTCTCACCGAGTACTACACAGCAACTCATCATGGTCCAGTAAAAGAAATTGCTGAATCAGCAGAGACTGGTCCTGCAACAGCAATTCTTTCGGGTACTGCATTTGGTCTTGAATCAAGTGTGTACGCAGTTCTCGCAATTGCAATTGCAATTGGTGTGGCATTGGCACTTGGCGGCGGAAACCTTACGTTCTCGCTCTACCTCGTTGCATTGTGCGGAATGGGAATGCTCGCAACTACAGGCGTCATCGTGTCGGAAGATACGTTTGGTCCGGTATCAGATAACGCTGCAGGTATTGCAGAAATGTCTGGCGAGTTCCACGGCGAACCACAAAAGATCATGGTTGCTCTCGACGCAGTCGGTAACACCACTAAGGCAGTAACAAAGGGCTTTGCAATTGGTTCAGCAGTTATTGCTGCTGTTGCGTTGTTCGCTTCGTTCATCGAAACAGCTGGTGCTGAATTGCTGATCAAGGCCGAGAACTTGGCAGACGGAGTTTTCAAGGCTCCTGAGCTTGCAATCAACGTTGCAGATCCGAAGATCTTCATTGGTCTTTTAATCGGTGGCTCGGTGCCGTTCTTGTTCTCAGCACTTTCAATTCGCGCCGTTGGCCGCACAGCTGGTGTTGTTGTTCAAGAAGTTCGTCGTCAGTTCGCTGACGGAATGATCATGGCCGGCACAAAGAAGCCAGAGTACGGCCCCGTCATTGACATCTGTACAGAAGCTTCACTTCGTGAATTGGCTACACCTGCACTTCTTGCAGTGTTGACTCCAGTCATCGTTGGATTCGGAATTGGTTGGCAAGCACTTGGTGGATTCCTTGCTGCTGTCATCTTGACTGGCCAGCTCATGGCGAACTACCTCAGCAATGCTGGTGGTGCATGGGACAACGCAAAGAAGTACATCGAAGACGGCAACCACGGCGGTAAGGGCTCAGAGCCATACAAGGCCGCTGTTATTGCTGA
>WLSJ01000019.1 GCA_009705865.1 Actinomycetota bacterium
AACCGGCCCAAATATTTCGTTCTGGATCATTTCGTCGTCTTGCTTGAGGTCTGCAATAACTGTTGGCGTAAAGAAGTATCCGTCGTTTCCTTGGCGTTCTCCACCAGTAACAACGCGAGCATGTTTCGGAGTGCGATCAACAAAACCTGCAACACGCGCTAATTGATTCTGGTTGTTCAATGGGCCAAATGCGGCTTCAAGATCTTTCGGGCCACCCGTGCGAGTTGCAGATGCTTGTTCAGCTAGTGCGGCAACGAACTCTGCATAGATCTTTGGCCCACACACAACGCGTGTTGCAGCAGTGCAATCCTGTCCTGCATTGAAATACCCCGCAGCGGCAATTCCGGCTGCAGCAGCTTCGATATCTGCATCATCAAACACAATGACTGGCGCCTTGCCGCCTAGCTCAAGATGCACACGCTTCAAACTTTGTGCAGCGGCTTCGGCAACTTCAATTCCTGCACGAACCGAACCAGTAACAGACACCATTGATGGAATGTCGTGCGTAACCATGGCGCGGCCTGTATCGCGGTCTCCACAAATTACGTTCAACACGCCAGCTGGCAAAAACTCTGCTGCAATTTCAGCAAGCAAAGTAGTTGAGGCCGGAGTTGTGTCAGAGGGCTTGAGCACCACAGCGTTACCTGCAGCTATTGCTGGAGCAAATTTCCACACCGCCATCATCATTGGGTAGTTCCATGGAGCAACTTGTGCACACACACCAATTGGTTCACGACGAATCATTGATGTCATATTTGCCATGTACTCAGCTGTTGCTTTTCCTTCCAACATGCGAGCTGCGCCGGCAAAGAACCGAATCTGGTCAACCATCGGAGGAATTTCTTCGCTCATGGTTAGCGCAATTGGTTTACCCGTGTTCTGCACTTCTGCTGCGACTATTTCATCAGCACGGGCTTCAATAGCGTCTGCAATGCGATACAACGCGAGCGACCGTTCTGACGGGGTTGTTTGCCCCCATGACTTAAACGCGTGTGATGCTGCCTTCATCGCAGCATCAACGTCTGCTGCACCACTTAGGGATGCCTCACCATATTGTTGCCCTGTTGATGGATCAATAATGGCGCTTGTTTGACCATCTTTCGCATCGACGTACTCACCGTTAATAAAGTTCTTGAAGCTCTTCATGTCACAAGGATTCCACAAATTCGACCATGCCGTCCACAATGTCTCAAATTTCTGAGATAAACCTATGGCTATGACACAAATACTTTCTATTGGCGTTCCCCGCGAAGTAAAAACAGCCGAGGGTCGAGTAGCCATGACTCCCGATGGTGTTCGTGAATGTGAGCGATACGGCATTCAAGTTTTTGTCGAAACCAGCGCCGGCGAGGGGGCATCAATCTCTGATGCTGATTTTGTTGCAGCAGGAGCCACCATTGTGCCCACCGCAGCAGATGCATGGTCGCAGCCCATGGTTGTCAAGGTCAAAGAGCCCAAGGAAGAAGAGTTCGAATTTCTGCGTCGTGACCTCACCCTGTTTACGTATCTTCATCTAGCCGCTTATCCAAAAGTTGCGTCGGCGCTCATTGCTGCCGGAACAACTTCGTTTGCCTACGAGACCGTTCAGATGCCGGACAGTTCTCTTCCGCTTCTTGCGCCAATGAGTGAGGTAGCTGGACGCTTGGCGCCACAAATGGGTGCCCACTTCCTTGAATCACACAACGGTGGACGCGGAGTTCTGATGGGCGGAGCACCTGGCGTTCGCCCCGCAAAAGTCGTAGTGCTTGGCGCTGGCAACGTTGGCTGGAATGCCGCATGGATTGCTGCCGGCATGGAAGCTGAAGTGATCTTGATCGACAAGAACATTGACCGACTTCGCTATGTCGACCAAATTCATCGTGGACGAATTTCTACTCTTGCGTCTAATCGAGGATCAATCGAACGAAGCATTGTTGAGGCAGACCTAGTTATTGGTGCTGTGCTTGTTGCAGGCGGACGAGCACCAGTCGTTGTCAGTGAAGACATGGTTCGTTCTATGAAACGTGGTGCCGTCATTGTTGACGTCGCAGTTGACCAAGGTGGCTGCATTGAAACCACACGTGAGACAACGCACACAGACCCTGTGTACATAAACCATGACGTCGTACATTATGCGGTCGGCAATATGCCAGGAGCAGTGCCACACACCAGCACGTATGCCCTCACGAATGTCACATTGCCGTTTCAGATCGAAGTCGCACGGCACGGGGCACTTGGCGCTGCCCGCACAAACTCGGCACTTGCACATGGTCTGAACACCCACCATGGCCACGTCACCTACGAGGCCGTAGCTACAGCACTGTCGCTGCCCTTCGTTGAGTCATTAGTAGCTCTCAACCAATAGGTTGTAGCGATGGCTTCGCTTGCAACTGACCTCCAGATCCCCAAAGTTCCCCTCGTTATCGACCAGCAACGGTCTGATCGTCACGCCCAGTTGCGTGAGATCGCAAAAGAGAGTTGGCTTGCTCGCACAGATATCGGTTACTCCGTTCTGACCTACGACGCTGTCATGGGAATCTTGCGCGACAAGCGCTGGCATTCCGCCACCGGCATGGTTGCTCAACTACAAGGCATTACCGATGAAGCGTTTCTTGGTCGTCGCCAGGTTTCAATTTTGAGTGCAGAAGGCGACGTTCATGTTCGTTTGCGTCGACTAGTGGCACCAGCATTTTCGCCTCGCAGTGCAGATCGTCTTCGTCCGTTCATGCGCGAGACAGTCAATTCGCTCCTTGATCCATTCATCGCGTCAGGACGTGCAGAAGTTGTGCGCGACATTTGTGAGCCGTACCCCATCCCCATTATTTGTGAGCTACTTGGCGCACCAAAAGAGGACTGGAAACTGTTTAGTCGTCTTGCCACCGAAATCTTGTTGATTTTCAGCGAAAACTTGGCACAAAACATGCCGACATTTCTCGCGGCACAACAAGAACTTGAAAAGTACACAGAAGGCCTCATTGAGAAGCGCCGTTCAGTTCCAGCCGACGACTTGATTACAGACCTCATCGCGGCAGAAGAAGCCGGAGACAAGCTCAATACAGAAGAACTCACCATGATGGTTGATGCAGTCATCGTGGGCGGCACTGATACCACCCGTAATCAACTCGGACTCGCCCTTGCACTGTTTGCTGAATATCCAGAGCAATGGGCAATGCTCGGCAAAGACCCTTCACTTGCACAACGCGCAGTGGAAGAAGTGTTGCGTTACTCCGGAGCCGTTGGTGGCACTATCCGTTTTGCATCGGAAGACATTGAATACAACGGAGTGTTGTTTCCAAAGGGAACCTTCATGAGCACATCGATGAGCACCGGAAACTATGACTCGTCGGTGTTTCCAACACCAGATACTTTCGACATCACTCGTGAACCAGTTGGTCAGCCACATTTGTCGCTCGGTGCCGGAATCCATTACTGCCTCGGGGCATCACTGGCTCGGGCAGAACTGCAAGAAGCTTTTACCGTGCTGTCGCAACGCATGACAAACCTTGAACTTGACGGCCCGGTTGTTTACAAACCATCTGGTGTCGGCATATTCGGACCAGCGTCCTTGCCTGTGAAGTTCAGTCCGAACAATTAATCACAGCAACTGTCACGCCAGCCACATGTGCGACATTTGAAATGCGCATGCTCTGGTGTGAGATCACCCGTGCATAACGGACATTCTGCAAACGTTCCGTAACGAGTACGGCAACTGTCGTTCTGCGAAGTGCTCTGCTTGTCGGTAATCAGTTCGTTGAAACTCACACTGTCATTATTGTCACATTCACCCCGTTATGTGTGGACCAACCCGCCAAAGACCCATTATGAGAAGTAGCGTCGAACCGACCCTATGACTGAGACTTCACGCCAAAGCAAGCGACAACGGTCCCCCGCCAGGCCAGGCACCGCGCGAGCGGCTTTCGGGTACAGAGACTTTCGCATCATGTGGTACTCCAACTTTTTGTCGAACATTGGTACGTGGATGCAAAACGTAGTGTTGCCCGCTTACATCTATCAGCGCACACATCGCGCCTCTGCCGTTGGTATTTTTGTGTTCGCACAACTTGGCCCACTACTAGTTCTTTCGATACCTGCCGGAGTCATGGCAGACAGGTTCGACAGGCGCAAGTGGCTTGTCTTTGCTCAATCAATCCAGATGGCCGGATCCGTTCTTCTCGGGGTGTTGACCATCACCCACTCTCCCATCATCACTCTGTTCCTCGCACAGATGATGGTGGGTATTGGTAATGCGTGTAACGCACCCGCTTTTTCAGCGGTGCTTCCAAGCCTGGTGCGACCAGAAGATCTTGGTGGGTCGATCAGTTTGAACTCTGCGTCAATCAATGGTTCACGAGTGTCTGGTCCAATTTTGGTTGCAATCATGATGAGCTGGGGCGTCACTGCTGGTCAGGTTTTCATCTTCAACGCCGCCACGTATCTGTTCGTCACGTGGGCGGTGATGAAAATCGCGATTCCACCACATGTCCCACAACGAGAACAAGGCCTGAAATCATTTACTGCAGGGTTTCGTGTTGCGCGCGATCGGCCATCCATTGGTCGCATGTTGATTTCAATGAGCTCATTTTCAATGTTCTGTTTGCCATTCGTTGGACTGTTCCCTGCCGTCGCAGACCTCACGTTCGACATTCAACCGAAAACAGTGATGTACAAATGGCTGTATGCCACATGGGGGTTCGGAGCATTGCTTGGCGCGTTAGCAATAGGCACCGTCCTTGCACCGTTTGATAAACGCAAAGTATCTCAAGCTGGTTTTCTAGCGTTCTCTGTCTCCATGACGCTGTTTGCAACCGTACGCGGAACAACACTTGCGTTTGTTACTGCGTTCTTTTTAGGCATCGCATACTTCGGAACAACCACATCATTGATGACGGTCTTTCAAAGTCGATTGGAAACAAATATTCGAGCTCGCGTGATGGCGCTGTGGTTCATGGCGTTTGGCGGAACTATTCCGCTCGGCAATGCACTATTTGGCCCTGTCATGGATGCGATCGGCTCACGTCCCGTTTTGTACATGGGCGCATTGTGGGCACTGTTTTTGGCGTGGTGGTGCAATATTGAAAAGATCGACCAGCGCGTTGAGCCTCAGCCAATCAAGGCATGAACAACACGTTCCGTTGCTGCCATCCGTGACCCTTTGACAACCACGACATTGTTTGAATCGAGTTCGCTCAATGCGGCGACAATTTGAGTCACTGTCATCGCACTAGTTCCGTATAGATCTGTCTCTAGAGATAACAATTCAATTCCTAGCTGGCGACATAACGCAGCTATCTCTTGATGTGCAGCCGCAGAATCGGTTACTTCGGCCATGACGCCCAAAACCGCACATCTACGCGCGGCCGGTGTTTCTGCAATCGTTCGCAATGCAGCTGCTACTGATACCGGGTTTGCGTTGTATGAATCATCAAGTATGCGAAGACCGCGCGGCCCAGTCATCCACTGCATACGTTGAGGCGCACTCTGTACATTCGCTAGCGCTTCAACACATCGTCCAATGCCGATTCCACATGAGATACCTACAGCTACTGCTGCTGCAGCATTTGACGCCATATGGGTTCCGGGTAACGGAACTACGCCGACTGCGCTCTGATTTTCAGCAGTAAAGCGCACCGTGCAACACCCGCGTTCGTCTACTAACACAATTTCGAAACGAACTGACGCCGTTTCCGACGACCCAAATGTCACAACGTGTGCAGAAATGTTGTGCACTGTCTTCATTGCGTTGACTGAATCACTATTTACTATTGCAATTCCGGATTCAGGTAATGCCTGCAGTAGTTCTGCCTTTGCACGAATCACTCCGGCGACTCCGCCCACGCGCTCGCCGTGCGCGTCACCCACTTCTGTAATCACGCCAATCTGTGGATGCCCCACTTCACACAATCGTGCAATCTCACCAAAGCCACGCATTCCCATTTCCAACACCAGCGCGTCACAGGCTTCGGGTGAGTTGATGATGGTGACAGGAACTCCGATGTCATTATTCAATGACTTCTCTGGTCCGTGTGCATTCATAAACTTTGAGCGCAACACCGCCAGAACCAAATCTTTCGTGCTGGTCTTTCCGACCGACCCGGTGATGCCAATTACGCGCCTATCAAGAGTTGCAGCAAGACGTGCTCGACAATGACCACCAAGTGCAGTTAACGCAGCATCACAATCGTCCACTTCAATACATGTCAACGCATCAATTGATTTTCCTCGTCGCACAATGGCAAATGGTGCACCAGCAGCTGCAGCTGACGAAAGATAATCATGTCCGTCTGCGTCGCCGCCCAACGCCACAAACGCTTGACCGCGACGCAATGTTCGAGAATCAAAAGCAATGCCTGAAGCCTCACAATCAAGCCCCACAAGCGTTCCGTGAGCAACAGACGCCACTTCAGAGGCGGTAATGAGCATGGAATGACCCTAGTGGCGAGTACCGTCTTACCGATGGACACCACCGACCGGCGCACCACCCTTGTGGTTATTTTTGGTGGGCAATCAGCCGAACATGACGTCAGTTGTGTGACTGCAGCGCATGTCCTTCGTGCGGCGAACGCAAAGACCTATCGCACTGTGCCTGTTGGCATTGCCCGCGACGGCAGCTGGCACTTGCCAGACATGAGCGAACTGCCTAATGGCGGCATTGATCCTGCATCAGTGCCAACGCATCTGCTTGCAGCCGGAACCGTGACTACGTCAACAGTTCTTTCATTGTTGGCTGAAACTGGCCCCATCGTCGTCATGCCTCTTCTGCATGGACCACTCGGCGAGGACGGAACAATCCAGGGCCTCCTTGAAATGCTCGACTTGCCTTATGTCGGGAGCGCTGTTCTAGCGAGCGCAGTCGCAATGGACAAAGGTGTATCGAAATCACTGTTTGCCAAAGCAGGTATTCCGCAAGCACGACATGTCACGTTGCGTGAAGACACCGTTACTCCAGATTCCTTGAACGACGTCGTTCTGTCTCTCGGCTTTCCGATGTTTGTGAAACCAGCCAACATGGGCTCGTCCGTTGGTGTGTCAAAGGCTCACGACTTACATGAACTGCAACAAGCAGTCGACCTAGCTGCCACGTACGACCAATGGATCGTGTGTGAAGAAGCAATATCGGGACGAGAAATTGAAGTGGCAGTCATCGGAAACCGTGCACCGCGTGCATCAGTTGCTGGTGAAATTACCCCGGGCAATGATTTCTACGACTATGAAGATAAGTACGTCACCGATGCTGCAACCTTGAATATTCCTGCACGACTAACACCTGAACAATCTGACACTGTTCGTTCTTTAGCGATTGCTGCTTATGATGCCCTTCACTGTGAAGGAATGGCACGAGTTGACTTTTTCTTCGAGGAAAATGGACGTGGATTTCTCTGTAACGAAATCAACACGATTCCCGGGTTCACTCCGATATCGATGTATCCGAAGTTATGGGCTGCAACTGGGCTTTCATACCCAGACCTCATCGATGAACTGATTGTTCATTCACTAGAGCGTCACGCACGCCGCAAGCGCAATACAGCGCACTAACTGCCAGAGGCAGGAATATTTATCACTTGCCCGACAAGCAGATTCTGACTGCTATCTGGCCAATTATTGGCTGTCAATAGCGCACCCAACGTCACACAGAAATTCTTCTGAATCTTAAAGAACGAATCGTTTTTAGCGATGGTGTACGTACCAGCAGGTCGATTGTCGCATCCGGGCCCAACTGGTGCAGCCGGTGCGTTAGTGGCACCAGGAGTAGATGGGTTCGTCACAGTTGGCGCGTTCGGATCAACAGGAGCTACGACAGCTTGTGGCGGAATGCGCAACGTTTGACCAGGGTATGGAAACTGATTGGGCGTCACCATTCCGTTATACGCCAACAAAGTGGTGAGAGAGATTCCATACTTATTTGCAACGGCAAGTGGTGAATCGCCCGCAACAACGGTGTACGTAGTTTCAGTTCCGACAGCGTTAGATGGCAACGTAGTCGTAGTGCCAGGCATGGTGCTTGCGACTGGCGGAATTGTCGCAAAGTTTGTAGGGGTCACATTGACCACGGTGGTGGCAACACCCAAAGTGTCTCCCCCACATGCGGCAAAACCAAAACCAGTCACCATGACAAGCGCCATCGCCATCGTTGTGGACTTCGATTTCGGAATGACGCGGTTCAGCAACACAATGAACAACAGTAGAGCCTGCGAGAGGCCAACTGGTGGCGCTTTGACGCCACCTCTGTTACATCAATGGTCGCTCTGTGGGAAGTATCGGTGATGGGAGCGATGTTTCACCCATGAGATAGGTATCAACGCCAGCTGCGCATGCGCGACCTTCGGCTATTGCCCACACAATGAGGCTTTGCCCGCGGCCCATATCGCCTGCCACAAAGATGCCTGGGACGTTTGATTGATACTCGTTATTGCGGGCAATATTGCCACGCTCATCAAGCGCCACGCCCAACTGGTCTAGCCACGAGCCCTTGTCGGGGCCAACAAAGCCCATCGCAAGAAAGACAAGGTCCGCTGGAATCTCAGAATCGGTTCCTTCTTTTTTCGTGAATCGGCCATCAACCATTTCCACTTCATGGATCAACAATGCACGCACGTTTCCTTTTCCGTCATCAACAAACCGTTCGGTGTTGACGCTGAAGATGCGCTCTCCACCTTCTTCATGTGCGGACGATGTGCGATAAATCATGTTGTACTGCGGCCATGGGTTGCCAGCAGAACGAGTCTCTGGCGGACGAGCCATGATCTCAAGTTGAATCACTTGCTTTGCGCCTTGGCGTAACGCGGTTCCTAAACAGTCAGCGCCGGTATCGCCGCCACCAATAATGACTACGTTCTTTCCCTTGGCATCTATCTGATGCGACACGTCGTCACCCTCTTGAATCTTGTTCGCCATTGGCAGATATTCCATTGCCTGGTACACACCTGTAAGTTCACGGCCAGGAATCGGAAGATCGCGCCATGCTGTTGCCCCACATGCAAGAACAATCGCATCATGGGATGCACGAAGAATTTCCATGTCAACAGAGCCGCCGACATCGGCGTTCGTACGAAACTCAGTTCCTTCTTCACGCATTTGTTCGAGACGACGATCAAGATGGCTCTTTTCCATTTTGAATTCCGGAATTCCATAGCGCAACAGTCCGCCAATACGGTCCGCACGTTCAAGAACAACAACAGAGTGTCCGGCTCGAGTTAATTGTTGAGCGGTTGCAAGACCCGCAGGCCCACTTCCGATAACAGCAACGCGTTTCCCTGTCTGCAACGAAGGGATCTGCGGTGTGACCCATCCTTCAGCCCACGCGCGATCAATGATCGACACCTCCACTTGCTTGATATTGACGGGGTCTTGGTTGATTCCGAGCACACATGCTGATTCACACGGAGCAGGACACAAGCGTCCTGTGAACTCTGGAAAGTTGTTTGTTGCGTGAAGTCGTTCGATGGCGTCTTGCCAATGCTCGCGATACACCAAATCGTTCCAGTCCGGGATGAGGTTGCCGAGCGGGCAACCGTTGTTGCAGAACGGAATACCGCAATCCATGCAACGACCAGCTTGACTCTTCAAAATCTCGCCATCAAACGGTTCGTACACTTCTTTCCAGTCCTTCAAACGAAGTTCAACTGGTCGACGCGTAGGACCGCTGCGTCCCCATTTTAGAAATCCTGTTGTCTCACCCACGGGCAGCCTCCATCACTCGATCGGACGTTTCTTGTTCTGTGAGACCATCAGCTTTTGCAGACGCCATCACAGAGAGCACCAACTTGTAGTCACGCGGCATCACCTTGCGGAAATGAGTGACTTCAGTGTCAAAGTCTTTCAAGACTCGCTCAGCAACAGCTGAACCAGTGAATTCGAAGTGGCGCGCAATAGTTGTACGCAACCATTCGGCATCGATGCCTGTGACTGTCTCAAGTTCCACCATCTCGTAGTTCACTTTTCCAGAGAATTCATTTTTCGGGTCATAGACATACGCAATACCGCCAGACATTCCCGCTGCAAAGTTGCGCCCAGTAGCTCCAAGCACAACAACGTTGCCACCTGTCATGTATTCACATCCGTGGTCACCAACGCCTTCAACAACTGCTGTTGCACCTGAGTTACGAACACAGAAGCGCTCGCCCACCATGCCGCGAATAAAAATCTCGCCGCCTGTGGCGCCATAGCCAATGACGTTGCCAGCAATCACATTGTCTTCGGCCACGAACGGAGAATCACGATGCGGGTGCAGCACAATGCGGCCACCAGATAATCCCTTGCCTAGATAGTCATTGCTGTCTCCTTCGAGACGCATGTCAACGCCTGACGGCACGAATGCGCCAAAGCTTTGGCCGGCAGAGCCAGTGAAGTTGACGGTGATGGTGCCATCTGGCAAACCGTCGCCTCCCCACTTCTTTGTGATCTCGTATCCGAGCATTGTTCCGACCGTGCGGTTGACGTTACGAATAGGCAACGAGATAGACACCGGTGTGGCATCAGCAAGTGCTGCCTTCGACAATGCGATTAGTTGATTATCGAGAGCATCGGCAAGACCGTGATCTTGTGCAACAGACATGAACGGAGTTGATGAATACGGGTTCTGTGGAACTACGAGCATCGGGGAAATGTCGAGGCCTTGTGCCTTCCAATGGTTCACAGCCTTCTCAGCATCAATCAGTTCAACATGACCAACAGCTTCTTTCAGAGTGCGGAAACCAAGTTCAGCCAAATATTCGCGTACTTCTTGTGCGATGTATTCAAAGAAGTTGACAACAAACTCAGGCTTACCATTGAACCGTTTACGCAACTCAGGATTCTGCGTAGCGATTCCTACGGGACACGTATCTAAGTGACATGCACGCATCATGATGCATCCGCTCACCACAAGAGGAGCCGTGGCAAAACCAAATTCCTCTGCGCCAAGCAGTGTTGCAATGATGACATCGCGGCCAGTTTTCATTTGTCCGTCTGCCTGCACCACAATGCGGTCACGCAACCCGTTCAACATCAGCGTTTGTTGCGCTTCAGCAAGACCAAGTTCCCATGGGGCTCCTGCATGCTTCAACGATGTCAATGGCGATGCGCCTGTTCCGCCATCGTGACCAGAGATCAACACAACATCTGCTTTGGCTTTACTGACTCCGGCTGCAACAGTTCCGATACCGACTTCAGCTACCAACTTCACATGGACGCGAGCCAACGGGTTTGCGTTCTTCAAGTCATGAATTAGTTGCTTCAAGTCTTCGATGGAATAAATGTCATGGTGAGGAGGCGGACTGATGAGTCCTACTCCAGGAGTTGAATGACGAGTCTTTGCAACCCACGGGTACACCTTGTAGCCAGGCAACTGCCCGCCTTCGCCCGGCTTTGCACCTTGAGCCATTTTGATTTGCAAGTCATCGGCATTCACCAAATATTCGCTTGTAACACCGAAACGACCAGAGGCCACTTGCTTGATAGAAGAACGCTTCGAGTCACCGTTTGCCATTGGAACAAACCGCTCAGGGTCTTCTCCGCCTTCACCGGTATTGCTCTTTGCACCCAATCGGTTCATTGCAATCGCCAAGTTCTCGTGTGCCTCAGCAGAAATTGAGCCATAACTCATCGCGCCAGTAGAGAACCGCTTCACGATTTCTGACACTGGTTCGACTTCGTCAATGGAGATTGACGCGCGGTCACCCGTGCGTAAATGAAACAACCCACGCAGTGTTGCTAAACGCTCTGACTGGTCATCAACATCGCGTGTGTATTGCTTAAAGACGTCATAGCGACCTGCGCGCGTTGCATGCTGCAAGCGGTACACGGTCTCTGGATTAAAGAGGTGGTATTCCCCTTCACGACGCCACTGGTATTCGCCACCTAGTTCAATGCGACGATGTGCGCGAAGATCAGGACGCGTTGGGTGCGCCAATGCGTGACGCGTTGCAACTTCAGCTGCAATTTCATCAAGGCCGATGCCACCCAAACGCGACACGGTGCCGGTGAAGAATTCATTCACCAATTCAGTCGACAAACCAATTGCTTCGAAGATCTGAGCACCTGTGTATGACGCAACAGTTGATACGCCCATCTTCGACATCACTTTCAAAACGCCCTTGCCAGATGCCTTGATGTAATTCTTCACTGCCTTCAATGGGTCCATCGACCCGAGCAAGTACATGTCATTAGAAATGATGTTCTCAACTGTTTCGAATGCAAGGTATGGGTTAATTGCACCTGCGCCAAAGCCAACCAACAACGCCATGTGGTGCACTTCACGCGCATCGCCACATTCAACGACCATGCCGACTTGTGTGCGGCGCTTTTCACGAATGAGGTGGTGATGCACAGCACTGGTCAGCAACAGCGACGGAATTGGCGCAAACACTTCGTCAGAGTTTCTATCTGACAACACAATGATGCGTGCACCATTGATGATTGCTTCTGTCACTTCAGCACGAACATCGTCAAGTGCAGAACGCAAGCCCGCGCCACCATCTGCAACGCGATACAAGCCACTGATCACTACAGCGGCAAGGTGCGGATGCGTGTTGTCATCATTGATGTGAATGATCTTTGCAAGATCATCGTTATCAATAATCGGGAACGGCAAAACAAGTTGACGACAACTATCTGGCCCAGGAGCCAGCAAGTTTGCTTCTGGCCCAACGCTTGTTCCGATAGCCGTAACAACTTCTTCACGAATGGCGTCAAGCGGCGGGTTCGTCACTTGGGCAAACAACTGCTGGAAGTAATCAAACAACAGGCGGGAACGGTCAGACAGGACTGCAATCGGAGTATCGGTGCCCATTGAACCAAGGGGCTCTGTTCCGGTACGTGCAGTTGGAGCAAGGATGACTTTGAGTTCTTCTTCGGTGTAGCCAAACATCTGCTGACGGCGTGTCACGCTGTCATTGCTGTACACCACATGCTCGCGAGCGGGCAGCGATGACAATTCAGTCAGTCCCTCTGTCAACCACTTCTCATACGGGTGCTGCGCAGCTAAGTCAGTTTTGATTTCTTCATCATCAACAATGCGACCAAGCGAAGTATCAACAAGGAACATCTTTCCTGGTTGCAAACGACCCTTGCGAATAACGCGAGAAGGTTCAATATCAAGAACGCCGGCTTCAGATGCCAGAACTACAAGGTCATCACTGGTCACCCAATAACGCCCAGGACGCAATCCGTTGCGGTCAAGAACTGCACCAATCAATGTCCCGTCTGTGAATGCGATATCAGCTGGGCCATCCCATGGTTCCATCAACGATGAATGGAAACGGTAAAACGCGCGCCGTGCTGGGTCCATGTTTTCGTTGTTTTCCCACGCCTCAGGAATCATCATTAACAACGCATGCGGCAACGTACGACCAGACAGATGCAGCAGTTCCAACACTTCGTCGAAGCTTGCAGAGTCGCTCATGTCAGGTGAGCAAATTGGGAATGCTCGCTCGAGACCAGGAATCATGTCGCTATCAAGTAATGCTTCGCGCGTTGCCATCCAGTTGCGGTTGCCCTGCACCGTGTTGATTTCACCGTTATGTGCGATGTATCGATACGGGTGAGCAAGCGGCCACGACGGAAATGTGTTTGTCGAGAAACGGCTGTGCACCAAAGCAAGGCACGATTCCATGCGCTCATCCCACAAGTCAGGAAAGAAGTCGCCAAGTTCCGGAGTCGTGAACATTCCCTTGTACACCAACGTGCGTGACGACAGAGATGAGAAGTACGTACGTATGTCGCCCACAAGTACAGATTCAATGCGCTTACGTGGAACAAAAATCTTGCGATCAAGGTCTATGCCTTGTGCGCCAGCTGGGTCATCAACAAAGAACTGACGAATGATTGGCATCATCGCGCGGGCAGATGCACCGAGGCAATCGGGGTTGTTCGGCACGTCGCGCCAACCCAATGGTCGCAGTCCCTCTTCCGACATGATTTTTTCAACAGTTGCCATTGCAGTTGCAGCTCGTGTTGGGTCAGCTGGCAAGAACACCACACCGGCTGCGTATGCGCCAGCTACTGGAAGTGAAAAATCTACGACTGCTCGCAAGAACGCATCGGGAACTTGTATCAAGATTCCTGCGCCATCGCCTGTGTCTGCTTCTGCCCCAGTTGCACCGCGGTGTTCCATGTTGCACAGCGCAGTGATACCAAGAGTCACAATCTCGCGACTGCGTACACCTTTGATGTTTGCCACAAACGACACACCACACGCGTCATGTTCAAAGCGTGGGTCATACAAGCCGTGGGCAAGAGGAAGGTCTGGGTTCATAAGCGTTATGTCCTTACAGGAACCGTGCAGGCACGGCGGAGAATCAAAATGTGTTCTCCCGGGACAACGCTGGCCCGAGCAGAGTCAAGACTACCGAGCCAGACGGCCCCTCACCAAGGGATTTACCTCCGATTATCAGACTTATTGAATTGCCTGATTGACGATGTCTTGCCATTCCTTCGTAAAAGTGTGCTCAGTGAGGCCCCAATATTTCTTTCCCATCGCAGAATCCATCATGTCGAAGAAAGTTGGGCAATTTTCTCGGTTCATAGAACCTTTTGTCGCATCGACCCAATGCTGAAAAAAGTTATGGAGTAACCAGAATGAAATGACTTCCTGAACATCTATATCTGTCCCGATTGAATCTGCGTCGATACCAATCATCTCGAGAGAGTTTGGAGCTTGCGCGACTGCATGGTAGATATCGTTCCACTGCGTTTTAAAGTTGATTGACCGCGAAATTTCGATGGTCTTTCTGTTGTAAAAAACCTGAATAACTACAGACACGGCAATAATGACGGTTCCGACGAATGAGAAAACGTCCCCCCAACTGAGTCCATTCACTATGAAGGCAGTGCCGATCATGTCTTACTTGGCGTCGATATAGGCAGGTGCGCGCTTTTCGAAGTCGCTCATCACTGATTCGCGCTGATTATGGCCACCAATGAGGCTGCCAATGATGCGACGCTCGGCTGCGAACTGGGCAGCTGCGAATTCATGAGTCATGCGATTGAGCAATTCCTTTGCTCCGCGCACTGCGTCAGGGCTGCGCTTGCAGATCTCTGCTGCATAGGCAAATGCATCTTCGCGAGGAGTGTCTGACAAACGAGTGACGACGCCAATTTCGTGTGCTTCGCGACCATCAAAGATGCGAGCTGACATAACAATGTCTTTCATAATGTCTGGGCGAACAAGTCCCTGCAACAACACTGTGCCAGCCATGTCTGGCACGAGGCCCCAATATGTTTCACGCACGCTGAACTTTGTATCGGGATGCGCAAAGCGAATATCTGCACCAAGTGCAATTTGGCAACCGCCGCCAAGAGCATGCCCATGCACTGCTGCAATAACAGGCACTGGCACTTCTTGCCACACCCATGCTGATTGCTGACCGAGGTGCGTGATGCGGCCCTCTTGCATATCGCCAGCTGATGGCTGCTTCTCTGCCGAATCGCGATCTCCGCCGCCAGCCATAGCACCCATAGACGCAAGGTCAAGACCTGCGCAGAATGACGCACCCTCACCAGACAGCACGACAACACGAATCTTCTTGTTTGTCTTTAATGACTCACCAGCGTCGACGATTGCCTGAAACTGCTCACCATCAAGGGCATTGCGCTTATCGGCTCGGTTAAAACGTACGTCGGCAATGCCGTCGGAAATGGAGATTGTGACTCTGTCGCTCATGAAACCAGTTTGGCATGAGTCCACCCGTCATTTGTCATTCAACCCGTGGCAGACTGCCTCTTATGCATTTAAACCTTTCAGCCGATGACGTCCTCAAAACAACCCGCAGCGTGCGCAAGCGCCTCGACTTCGACAAGCCAGTAGAACGCGCAATTGTTGAAGAGTGCCTCGAAATCGCACTTCAGGCACCAACTGGTTCTAACAGCCAAGGATGGCACTGGATCGTTGTCGAAGATGCTGCAAAGAAGAAGGCACTCGCTGACATCTACCGCAAGAACTGGGATCTCTATGCAAACATGCCAGGTCGTGAATTTGCAGCCGGCGACACACGCGGCGAGCGCATGCCACTAGTGCGTGACTCAGCTGGTTATCTCGCAGAGAACTTTGAAAAGGCACCAATGCTCATGATTCCTTGCATCGATGGTCGTCTTGACAACTTGCCTGCATTTGCTGGAGCTGGCGCATGGGGCTCATTGCTTCCCGCAGTGTGGAGCTTCATGCTTGCATTGCGCGAACGCGCAATGGGTTCAGCATGGACCACTATTCACCTCATGAATGACGGCGAAAAAGAAGCAGCAGATCTTCTCGGAATACCTTTCGACAAAGTCACACAGGGCGGACTCTTTCCCATCGCGTACACCATTGGTACAGATTTCAAGCCTGCTATCCGCGAACCACTCAGCAAGGTTCTTCACTGGGACAAGTGGTAATCGTCTAATCCAATAGGCGTATTCCGCTTGGAGCAATTGATTGCTCCACAAACGGTAAATCCACAACAAACTCAGTGCGATGTGATGGAAACACATGTCGCGACACCAGTACGGTGCGACCTTCAACGCTTTGTGTTGTGCGCTGACAACGCAATACAGGTGACCCAAGAGGAACGCTGAGAAGTGTTGCTTCATCTTGAGTTGCAGCATCAGCGCCGATAGTTTGTGTTGCTCCTGCAAACGGAATGTCTAGCAATTCATAAAACGGAGACCGTTCAACATCGGCACGCGACAGATGTTGACCAAGATCAGCCGGGCACCACACTGTGACAATTGCAAACGGCTCACCATCAGCAAGGTTTAATCGACGCACTCGCAGTACTTGTGATGTTCCCAAGGCTTTCGCGACATCTGTCGGTGCTTTTTCAAATGCAAACTCCAACACTTGACGTTGTGGAGTAACTCCTGATGCACGCATCTGATCTTCGATTGTTGCGAGACGAGCTAGCGGCTGACGCACGGTTTCGCCAGCGACAAACCAACCAAAACCCTGACGAGCATCAACAAGATCGGCTTCGCGCAATACTTCCAACGCTTTTCGAATAGTCACCCGGCTCACGGCAAACTCAGACGACAGGTCCGATTCACTGGGCAACAAACGTCCAGCGGCATATGCGCCAGACAGAACACGCCCTTTGAGCTCTTCAGCGATTTGGTGATAGCGAATGGTTCTCACTTGTATTATAGTTGTATACATCAAGACAAAACGCAAGTACATATTTCTTGCCCTGTGAAAGGCCCACTATGACTGTTTCAGCCGGCACTCCTATTTCTCTCGTGAACGCGGTGTACGCAACAC
>WLSJ01000002.1 GCA_009705865.1 Actinomycetota bacterium
ACTGAATGGGAATGGGATGACACTTTGATGCCCCGTAGTGAAGGCCGCCTAACCCGATGGGTTGCGTCTGTCGGTGGTTCTTCATCTGATCTTCTCGACAGCGTCAGAGCATGTCTCGATAACGATCTTGATACACCTCGAGCTCTTGCTCTCATTGATGCAGCGGCTGATTCTGGCGCTGATGTCACCTCTGCTGCCGCACTGCTCGGCGTAGAACTGCACACCGCTGTCGGCCCTCGCTAACCAAGCGCTATATCCTGCTGACGTCTCAGTAAATCGGGACTATTATGTGCCGTGCATGGCAACAGAATCGGACTCACACACGCCAGCCGCTCAACTGCCGCTAAAAACCAGCCGTGCACAGTCACGAGCAAGAACAATTTTGCGCCCGCTCTCAACAAAATTGTGGAATTTCAATTTTGAAGGATTCGAAAATTTGCCAGAATCAGGCCCGGCGATTTTGTGTCCAAACCACATCAGTTTTCTCGACTCTGTTTTCACCATGGTTCATGCAGGTCGTCAGATCAGTTTTGTTGGCAAGGCCGAGTACATGGATTCGTGGAAGACGAAGTATTTGTTTCCTGCGCTCGGAATGATTCCAATCGATCGATCTGGCGGATCCAAAAGCGAAGGCGCATTGTTGGCAGCAGAGACGGTACTTAGACGTGGCGAATTATTTGGCATTTTCCCTGAAGGAACTCGTAGTCGAGATGGCATGTTGTACAAGGGTCATACTGGTGCTGCACGGCTGGCGCTAAAAGTTGGTTGTCCTATTTTGCCGGTGGGCATTATCGGCACACGAGAGATCCAACCACCAGACACAGTGATGCCTCGTTTCAGGCTTGATTGCACAATCAAGATCGGAGCCCCGATCAATGTGGCTCGATATGGCGACCGGACAGACGACCATATGGTGTTACGCGAAATAACTGACGAGTTGATGTTTGAGATTCAAGGTCTCACTGGCCAGGAATATCGCAATGTCTATGCCACAAAGCGTGCGGAAAGCATTCCCACCGAACAAGCAGTCCTAAATCACGCGTAAATAGAGCCGAGCCGACAGTCGCCCCAGCCGTAGAATGGTTGTCTCATGTCAGAGATTTCAGTACTTCTTCCCGATGGATCATCGCGAGCATTGCCCGATGGGTCGTCAGTTGCCGACCTAGCAAGCGCCATTGGGTCGCGGCTTGCAAAAGCGGCCATTGCCGGCACCATCAACGGCGCCGAAGTAGACCTGTCGGTGTCTGTGTTTGATGGTGCGACTGTGTCGATCATTACTGCGGATTCTGATGCTGGCCGACATGTGTTGCGCCACTCCACAGCTCATGTGCTTGCACAGGCGGTTTTGCAGTTGTTTGACGGCGCCCATTTCACAATCGGCCCAGCAATTGAAGATGGCTTCTACTACGACTTCGCTTTACCGAATGGTCAGACATTCTCTGACGATGATCTAGCAGCTATTGAAAAACGTATGCGCGAAATCATGAAATCTAATCAACCCTTCATTCGTTCAGAAGTATCGGTTCAAGAAGCGTTAGCGGTATTTTCTACCCAACCATATAAGTGCGAAATCATTGAACGGGTCACTTCGGGATCCGCAGACGGCAGTGATGCAGCTGAAGTCGGCAGTTCTGGTTCTGTCAGTTTGTACCGAAACTCGGATTCCTTTGTTGACTTGTGTCGTGGGCCTCATGTTCCATCAACATCGCGTTTAGGTCACTTCAGTTTGATGAAAGTTGCTGGTGCGTATTGGCGAGGCAACGAAAAGGGTCCGATGCTTCAGCGCATCTATGGCACTGCGTGGGAATCTGACACAGCGTTGAAAGAGCATCTTCATCGACTGGAAGAAGCCACAAAACGCGATCATCGCCGTCTGGCTAATGAACTTGACCTTCTGTCATTCCCTTCGGAATTAGGAGGCGGTCTTGCTGTCTGGCATCCGAAAGGCGCAATTGTCCGCAAGTTGATGGAGGACTACAGCCGTCAACGACATCAAGACGGTGATTACCAATTCGTGTACACACCGCATTTGGCTAATGCAAATTTGTTTGCCAAGTCCGGCCACCTCGATTTTTATGCAGACGGAATGTATCCGCCAATGGAGATGGATAACGGCACGTACTACATGAAGCCAATGAACTGTCCGATGCACTGCCTTATCTTCGACAGTCGTCAACGCAGTTATCGCGAACTCCCATTGCGATTGTTTGAGTTGGGCAATGTGTATCGGTATGAGCGCGCCGGAACGCTTCATGGTCTTCTGCGTATTCGCGGGTTTACTCAAGACGACAGCCATATTTACTGCACAGAAGAACAGATGGCGGATGAGATTTCCTCACTTCTTGACTTCATCATGTCTGTATTGCGTCGCTTCGGATTCAACGATTTTGAATTCAATTTGTCGACACGAGATCCTGAGAAATCTGTCGGATCAGATGAAATCTGGGGCAAAGCCACAGAGGCACTACGCGAAGCGCTTGATCGTCATGGTGTGGAATACAAGATCAAAGAAGGCGATGCCGCTTTCTATGGTCCAAAGATTGACATCGATGTTCGAGATGCCATTGGTCGTAAGTGGCAGTTGAGCACTATTCAATGTGACTTCAATTTGCCGGAACGTTTTGAATTGGAATACGTCGGTTCAGATGGTGCTCGCCATCGACCCATCATGTTGCACCGCGCATTGTTCGGGTCAATTGAACGGTTTTTCGGTGTTCTCATTGAGCACTACGCCGGGGCGTTCCCATCGTGGCTGTCTCCTGAACAAGTTCGGGTGCTACCTGTCGCACTGGCCCACGATGAATATGCGCAGTCAGTGGTGGCGCAGTTAAAGCAGGCCGGATTCCGAGTTGATATTGATCATGCAGATGAACAATTAGGCAAACGTATCCGAAATGCGAAAACCAGCAAAGTGCCATATGTACTGGTCGTGGGTGACGATGACGTGGCGCACAAATCTGTCGGAGTGAATCCTCGCGGTGGGGAAGTAGAGCGTGATGTCTCGGTAGTGGACTTCATTGCGCGTCTCTCAGCTGAAGTCGCAGAAGGACAATTGGGCGACCTTGATGTCTCTTGAACAACTGTGGAACGGGTGGAGAGCTGAATACATCGGCACTGCTAATTCGAATTCGACAAATCCATCTCAGTCAGTTTTTACTTCAATTCTGAATTCTGGTTTGTCTGATGATGAAACGTTCATCGTTCGTCGTTCGACTACTTGTTTTGCCATCTTGAATTCCTATCCATACGCGTCAGGGCACCTTTTGGTGTTGCCATATCGAGAAGTGGCCAATCTTGAAGACCTCACGTCGGAGGAATCTCTAGATTTATGGGCGCTCGTTACACAGGGCACTGTTGCTCTTCGCGCATCTCATTCTCCTGATGCCTTGAACGTCGGTATCAATCTGGGTGCAGCTGCTGGTGGCAGTATTTCTCAGCATTTGCACGTCCATATCGTTCCTCGCTGGAACGGCGACTCGAACTTTATGACTTCAGTGGCTTCAACTCGTACTATTCCAGAACCACTTCCTCTCACCGCATCGAAAATTCGAAACGCTTGGCCGAAAGAATCACAATGACAGACGAACTGCGCGACCAACTACCAGATGATCTCAACGCTGTTGATCATGTGGGCGCATACGATTTTCCTGACAACAGTCGTCGGCGTATTCCCGGTGTCATGTATGCAGTCCTTGCTGCACTATGCGTCGCAGTGTGGACCATCGCAGATGGCAATGATTCGCCAAACGTCAACAAAGGTTTGCTGTTTGCCGCAATCCTCTTGGCAGTGATGTCAATCATCACCATCACAAGCGGATGGCGAATGACCATCAACGAGTCTGAAGCTCTAGTGGTTGCAACTCGTAGTGCAGGATTCGCAGTTGGCCATGCATCGGCTCAACAGGTATGGCGCGGTATTCGTAGCAAGCCGACGTGGCGAATTTTTTGCTACAGCACAGAAGATCCACCGTTGCAACAGGCTCTTGTCCTGATTGACGCGGTCAATGGGCGTGTCGTTGAATGTCTGGTGGAAAAGAACCCCGAGGCAGAGATGCCATCAACCGTTACCTCAGAGAGATAGCGTCAGTTCATGTTTGACGGGCGTTTTCGCGCACCAATCGAAAAAGCAGTTCGACCAGTAGGGCAGTTGTTGCGCCGGACCGGAATGTCTCCCGACCACCTCACTGTTCTTGGAATTGCGTTTGCAGTTATTGCCGCATTTGCAATCGGAACTGGTGCGCTTCGCGGAGGCTTACTTCTCGTTATTTTGGCTGCCGTTCCAGACATGTTGGACGGAGCGCTAGCGAAAGCCTCTGGGACATCAAGTCAACGGGGCGCTTTTTTTGACTCGGTAGTTGATCGAGTGACCGACTCCGTGCTCTTTGGTGGCGTTGCATGGTATTTCGCATCTGAAAAGAGCCCACATCTTGCCTTATTGCCAATGGCAATCATGGGTGTCTCATCGCTTATCTCGTATGAGCGGGCTAAAGCAGAGTCTTTAGGTTTGTACGCAAAGGGCGGCTTGATGGAACGAGCAGAACGCATTGTTGTGTTGTGTCTCGGACTGTTATTTGACTCTCTTCTTGTGCCCATTATGTGGATCATGTTGGTTCTTACCATTGCAACTGCTGTGCAGCGGTTTGTTCAAGTATGGAAACAAGCAGAAGTGTCCTCTACGACTCAGCAAAAGCGTGATGTTCGACAAGGTCGTCGGATGACGCGACAAAGTGTTCGTACAAGTCGGCGACAATTGTCGGTCGATTCTCGCCAGCGACGCCGCCGCCGCAATGGCTAGCCCCTTCGAGGAACTGTCCGACGCCTTTACCGTCGGTGGGTATCGACTCGGATCTGTCATCGCTCGTCTCACTCCAGGACCGGTGGCTCAAGGAGCTGTATCGCTGCTAGCACCTGGCGTAGCACTGTCTTTACGTAAACGACGTTTCATGATTGAACGTCATCTTCGTCGTGTTGATCCGACGCTGCAGGGTTTTGCGCTCAGAAGGGCATCCCAGCAAGCATTTGACAGCTACATGCGTTATTACACCGAGAGTTTTCGATTGCCTTCCATGTCTGCAAAGCATGTGCTGAAATCATTATCGAATGATGGTTTTCATTACATTGAAGAAGCGTTGGAACGAGGAAAGGGAGCAATAGTTGCTCTACCTCATCTTGGTGGCTGGGAATGGGCAGGCCGATGGATGGCCGAAATGGGCCACAATATGACGGTCATCGTTGAACCTTTAGATCCACCTGAACTTTTCGATTGGTTTACGAAATTGCGCAGTGATCTCGGAATGAACGTTGTTCCGCTTGGTCCAGGTGCCGCCCCTGCAGTGCTTGCTGCATTAAAGCGCAACGAAGTCGTGTGCCTATTGTCCGACCGAGATATCCAAGGCAATGGTGTCGAAGTTGAGTTCTTCGGAGAGAGAACAACTCTTCCCGCAGGTCCAGCGATGTTGGGGATACGTTCTGGTGCAGCTGTAGTGCCAGGGGCCGTGTACTTCACCTCAGCAGTAGATGGTCATCATTGCGTCATTCGTCCACCATTAGTTTTTGAAAAAGTGGGTGGCTTGCGAGAATCAGTGGCTGCCGGAACACAAGCTCTTGCAATTGAACTTGAAGGATTGATTCGTCGAGCACCTGAACAATGGCATCTGTTTCAGCCAAATTGGCCGAGTGATCCAGGATTTGCCGAAATGCGAGCTCGCGCTAACGCTGAATAAATTGGGACACTGCGTCAAGTGCCCGGGGAGCTATGGAATACCAGATCCACGTTCCGTCTCGGCGTGACTCGACTAGGCCAGCTTCGCGCAACACCTTTAGGTGGTGGCTAATCGTAGGTTGACTTCTGTCAAGTGGTTCGGTGAGATCGCACGAACATATGCCGTCACGACCAGCTCGGCGCACTAAGTCAAAGAGGCGCAGACGAATGGGGTCAGAAAGTGCAGCGAACATTGGTGCAAGATTGGCAGCGGCTGCATCTGCAAGAGGTCCTTTGCCAAGGGTGATTGGTTTCGCATTCGACACCAGCCCATGATACATCGACAAGTATCAATGTGTTGTATATTGATACTCATCAAAGTACCTAACTGGGGTACTTGACTGAAGGAAACAGTATGTCGCGCGTTCAGCTAGCACTCAATGTCGGAAATCTCAATGATGCCATTGTGTATTACACCAAAATGTTTGGCGTTGGCCCAGCAAAAGTGCGTGAGGGGTATGCCAACTTCGCTATTGCAGACCCGCCGCTCAAGCTTGTGCTCATAGAGGGACATGGAGAGGCAGGAACTCTTAATCATGTGGGCGTCGAAGTGGAAGACACTGATCAAGTGGCAGCAAAAATAGTTTCTGCAACTGCTATGGGTCTGCCAATTGAAGTGCAAGAGAGCACGACGTGTTGTTTTGCCGTGCAAGACAAAGTTTGGGTTACGGGGGGCGAATTGCCATGGGAGTGGTACACGGTGCTGGCCGATGCTCCCGCAGATACATCTTTGAAGCCGATGCCCATCATGCTTGGTGTGCCAAGTGGAGCTAGTTGCTGTGGGCCAGAAGGATGCTGAATACTCGCCGCACCCTTGCTGAGTTTTTGGGCACAGCGTTATTAGTAATGGCGGTGGTTGGTTCTGGCATCATGGCTCAGAACATGACCACTGATGTTGCGTTGCAACTTCTGGCCAATGCAGTAGCAACTGGTGGAGCACTGCTTGGTCTGATCACGATTTTTGGTCCGGTTTCTGGAGCGTCATTTAACCCGATTGTGTCTCTGGTTGGGTTCTTTATCGATCGAGAAACGACTATCTCAACTCTTGTGACTGACATCATCGCTCAGGTGGGTGGAGCCATCGCTGGTTGCATTATCGCCAACATCATGTTTGCTCACCCGTTTATCGAGACCTCAACAAAGATTCGCACTGGCGGCCCAACGTGGTTCTCTGAAGTTGTTGCCACAGTGGGGTTGTTGCTTATTATTTGGGGCGGCAAGCGAGCAGGCGCAAATGTGGCAGCACTAGTTGCGGCTTGGATCACAGGCGCTTATTGGTTCACTTCGTCAACAAGCATTGCTAACCCAGCAGTTGGTATTGGCCGCATGTTTTCCAACTCTTTTGCCGGAATAGCTCCTGAGTCAATGCCAATGTTTGCGTTCATGCAATTGATTGGCGGTGTGGTCGGTTTCGCCATTATTGCCATTTTGTGGCCAAGCAATAAGGCTCAGCAGTGAGCGGTATTTTGTTTCTCTGCATTCATAATGCGGGTCGTTCTCAGATGGCAGCCGGATTCGCACGGGAATTATCCGGAGACAAAGTATTGATTTTGTCAGGAGGTTCCGAACCTGCAGACAAGATTAATTCTGTTGCTGTTGAGGTAATGAAAGAAATCGGAATTGACATTTCTTCATATGTGCCTCAGAAATACAACGATGAGCTACTGAACGCAGTTGATGTTGTCGTCACCATGGGATGCGGCGATACGTGTCCCTACATTCCAGGTAAACGTTATGTTGATTGGCCACTAGATGACCCGAAGGGTCAACCACTCGATGAGGTGCGTCGCATTCGTGACGAAATCAAAAATCGGGTGACGGAATTACTCGCTCAGTTGTAAATATCAAACAGTTGATTGATGGCCTTTACTTGGCCACCGGTTGTCGAAGACATCACAGCAATCGGAGTGACTCCGGCGTCGGCCCACTCTTCGAAACGTTGGCGCACATGTGATGCAGAGCCGCTGATTGTGTTGTCATCGAGCCATGTGTCGCTCATAAGCGAAGGAATGATGTCTCTGTTGCCAGCTTCAATAGCAGCTTCAATCGCATCCATTTCCTCGACGTATCCGGCTGCTCGCCAGTAGTTGCGATAGTTGGGTAGTGAAACATATCCGGTCAGAGTTTTACGGTTGACTGCGCGCGCGGCCTCAACGTCGTCATCAATCACTGTCGGAATCATGTTGGCTAAGAAAAAATCATCGCGCACTGCGTTTGGAACTTCGGACAACTGTGTAGCCATGTGACTGAGTGAGGCGTTGGCCCAGATAGCACCCTCTGAGATCTCTGTCGATAATTGCAACATCTTGTTACGCAATGTTGCGAGATAGATCGGAGGAAGTTGGCCACCGAAGCGTTCATTCGCGCGCATCGCAGCGACGTATGAGGAGGTGTCAGCAAGTGGTTTTCCGGTCTCGACTCCGAGGCGGTCAGTGACTGGACCGTGGCTGACTCCGAGGCCTAAACGAAAGCGCCCATCGGACATCTCGTTTATGTGGGAAGCCGTATTTGCCATCTCTACGGGGTGGCTGTAATAAATCGGTTGAATTGACGTCCAGTAATTGATGCGCGAGGTGACATGCGCCAAAGACACGCATAAACCCATCGTGCCGCCCAGGCTGGGGCACGCAAGGCCTGAGATGCCTCTGTTCTCAGCCTCGACCGCGAGGTCAAGAATGGCGCGTCTTTTCGTGGGGGAGGCCACGATGGAAAGAGCAGGACGGAAAGAAGCATCTACCTTAAGCATTCCCGTAACCTAGTCCCAATGTTGAGAATTGGAATAGTGAGCCCGTACAGCCTCACGGTTCCAGGCGGAGTTCAACAGCAGGTTCTTGGTTTGGCGCGTAGTTTGCGGGCAAAGGGTCATGAGGTGCGTGTTCTTGGACCATGTGACGGCCCACCCCCCGATGCGTTCGTGACGCCGCTTGGCAACAGTCTTCCCACTGCCGTAAACGGATCAATTGCGCCGCTAGCTCCTGATGCGTCGGCAGCACTTCGAACTATCCGAGCTCTCAATGATGAAGCATTTGATGTGGTGCATGTACACGAGCCTCTTGTGCCAGGACCATCCATGACCGCTTTGCTTGTGAAGATGGCGCCTGTAGTTGCAACGTTTCATTCTGCGGGGGAGTCTGCTGGGTACAGAACTTTTTCTGCACTTCTAAAAAAAATGGCATCACGGATTGATGTTCGTGTCGCGGTTTCTAAAGATGCTGTTGAACTTGTACAGCGATATTTAGGCGGAGATTACGAAGTGTTGTTCAATGGCATTGAGCTAGGTGACTATGTTGCATCTTCGTTGCCTCGGGAAAAGGCAATTTTTTTTATTGGCCGACACGAACCGAGAAAAGGTTTAAGCGTGTTGCTCGAGGCAATGAAAAAGTTGCCACCAGATGTTCGAGTGTGGATTGCTTCAGATGGGCCAGAGACAGCAGAATTGCAACAACGTTTCTCTCATGACAAACGAATTGAGTGGCTGGGACGAATCTCGGATACCGAAAAGGTGAGTCGTATGTGTCGCGCTTCTGTTTTTTGTGCGCCGTCGTTGCATGGCGAATCATTCGGAGTTGTTCTGCTTGAAGCTATGGCTGCAGGTACTCCGGTAGTGGCCAGCAATCTTGATGGCTATCGAAATGTTGCGACTGACGGAGAGACCGCTCTTCTCGTCGAAACGGGAAATGTCACCAGCCTGGCTACGGCATTAGCAAACGTTTTAAATGACTCAGAACTAGCGGCTCGACTCACGACCAACGGCCGCGAACATGCCCAACACTTCTCAATGGACGTATTGGCTGACCGATATGTAGAGATGTATGAGCGTGCGCTTCATATGGAAGCAACAAACATCACCACCATCAAGGTGCCCCGTATGCTGAGAAGGTTCGAAGATCGTTTTTTACGGCGGTCACATCTTGGTGGCGAGCGATAGGAGCCGACCGTTGTCGGCTCTATGAAAGGACACATGAATCAGCGTCAATGGATTCCCATCGAAGACCAAACAGAGTTAAACAGCAGGCGAGTGCAGATGATCCCTGTGGCAGTCACCGTTCTTGGTTCCTTCGTATTTTTGGTTCTGGGTTTGATTGTCGGAATGCCTGTCGTGGGCCTAGTACTAGGCGCGCTGGTTGTTGGCGCGTTCATGATGAAAGTTCATCGTTCAGCTGAAGAAGTTGTCTTAAAAATGGTTGGTGGTCTTCCTGCGTCAGAACATGAACATGCACGGTTGTTCAACATCATCGACGGACTATGTGTTGTAGGTGGAGACCAACGTCCGGCATTGAGAGTGGTGGGCATCGAATACCCCGTTGCGCTAGCCGTCGCTATGCCGGGACAGCCCGGAACAATCGTGGTCTCGGCCGGATTTTTGCGGTCCATGGGTCGCGTCGAATTGGAAGCAGTGATGGCGCATCTGATGTGGCGTCTTCGATCAGGAGATATCGGAATGACGACGTATTTGATCGCTCTGGGCGCTGCCGTGCAGCGATTCGGTGCTTCGCGGTTAATACGAGGCCTTGTCTCTCGATTCTCTGATGAGCGAATTCTTTTGTGGGCAGATGTAGCGGCATGTCAAGCCACTCGGTATCCACCAGCACTTGTTTCTGCTCTCGAGATTGTTGAGCGAGCCAATGAAGTGCCGGTAGGGCGAATTGGTGCCCAAGCGTTGTGGTTTGCAACTCCTGATAGTCCAGGGGATGGCGCCATTCAGTTGGGTGAGGTGCCTAACATCGGGTTTGCGCGTCCGTCATTAACGGACCGTATTTCTGTTCTCAAGGAGATCTGACATGTTTCAATCACATCGCACGGTGACACGTATATCTGTCGCAGCCGTTTTGGTCTCACTTCTCATTTCGTGTGGAGGTGGATCTCAGTCCTCAGACAGCACCGATGGCGTCGCCCCAATCGATTCTGTTCCAGCGACCGGACCTGTCTATCCATTACTCGGTACTCCAGCAACGGATGCAGCAGTTGCTGCGCGAGTGGCCTTGGTAGCAAAGATCGATAATCACCCAGCCGCGCGACCACAGACCGGGCTTAATAAGGCCGACATCGTCTTTGAAGAAAATGTTGAATTTCTTACGCGCTTCGCTGCTGTGTTCCACAGTCAAGGCAGTGACCCGGTTGGTCCATTGCGCAGTGGACGCACACAAGACATCAACATTCTCGGATCTTTGAACAAGCCAATGCTGGCTTGGAGTGGCGGAAATGCACGAGTGACAAATGCCATTAACGCAAGCGACTTGGTAAATGTGGGCTACAGCGCGTCACATGGCAAGGGCGGTTACTACAGAGAAAAGACACGTCAAGCTCCGCATAACTTGTATGCAAAGACGAAGAATTTGTGGACACTTGCGCCGAAGGGTTCTGGACCTCCTCCACAGCAGTTTCTCTATCGGTCAGATAGTGATGCAAAGCCAACAACTTCAGTTGCAATCGACGGTGCGAAAATCTCGATGTATAACGTGCGCGTGTATTGGAAATGGGATGCAACAACGAAAACGTTCTTGCGATTCAGTGAAAACATCAAGCGCGTTCTCGAACCTCACATGACAGACGATGGTCAAGTAAACGCAACCAATGTCGTAGTTCTTTACATGAAATACGTTCGAAGCAAGGCTGACCGTAAAAGTCCCGAAGCTGTCTCTGTTGGTACCGGCACAGGTTTTGTCTTGACCGATGGTGGCATGATTCCCGTCACATGGACTCGCCCTAGTCGTGAGGTGCCTTTCCAGTTGACTGATGCAGCAGGTACAGCCGTACGAATGATGCCAGGGCGCACATGGGTGGAACTGGCGTACAAAGAATCTTTAGCTCCTGTCAATCCCGGTATTGACCCATCCAAAGTGGTCTGGCCAGCGGTCTAAACCAGTTAATTCCATGGGGTGACTTCGTGTCGCCTCGGTACCATGGCAGTCATGGTTTCTACTAACGGTTCATCGGCAACTGGCACCCAACGCGTCAAGCGTGGTCTTGCAGAGATGTTGAAAGGTGGCGTCATTATGGACGTCGTCAACTCTGATCAAGCAAAGATCGCAGAAGATGCGGGTGCGTGCGCAGTGATGGCGCTCGAGCGAGTGCCTGCCGATATTCGCCGTGACGGTGGAGTGGCTCGCATGAGCGACCCTGAGATGATCATGGCTATTCAAGCAAGCGTGCATATTCCAGTGATGGCGAAAGCACGCATAGGTCATTTCGTTGAAGCACAAATTCTTGAATCACTCGGAGTCGACTTTATTGATGAGTCAGAAGTGTTGACTCCTGCTGACGAAACCCACCACATCGATAAATTCTCTTTTGACATCCCTTTTGTTTGTGGAGCTACAAATTTGGGTGAAGCATTGCGTCGCATCTCAGAAGGAGCAGCTCTTATTCGCTCAAAGGGCGAAGCCGGAACTGGCAACATTGTTGAAGCGGTGCGCCATTTGCGTTCAATTCTTGGTGACATCCGCAAAATCACACAAGCTGATTCTGCTGAGTTGTTTGAATGGGCAAAGAAACTGCAAGCTCCGTTGCCTCTTGTGCAAGAAATAGCAGAGACTGGCAAACTGCAAGTTCCGCTCTTCTGTGCTGGTGGTATTGCAACCCCTGCAGACGCAGCGCTTGCGATGCAACTTGGCGCAGAGTCAGTATTTGTTGGATCCGGAATTTTCAAGAGTGATGATCCGGCACCTCGTGCTAAAGCCATCGTTGAGGCAACTACTCACTTCCGTGATGCAGCAGTACTCGCTCGTGTGAGTCGCGGCCTTGGTGTTGCCATGACCGGTATCGGTATGGACGAAATCAACGAGACTCAACGATTCGCTCAACGCGGTTGGTAGCGACCCTCATGAATGCGAGGCCTCCAGGTGAACGTGCAGATTGGTGTTTTGGCACTTCAAGGAGCGTTCGCTGCTCATAGTGAGTGTCTCGCGTCTCTCGGTGTGCAATCAATAGAAGTACGCACCCCTGAACAGCTCATCGGCGTCGATGCGTTGTTAATGCCAGGCGGAGAATCGAGCACAATGTCGCAGTTGCTCGAGTCATCAGGATTGTTTGATCCCATCGCCGAACGAATTTCATCAGGGATGCCTGTTTTCGGAACGTGCGCCGGAATGATTTTGCTTGCTTCCGAGGTTCTTGACGGCCGTAGCGACCAGAGAAATTTCTCAGCCATCGATATTTCAGTGCGTCGCAATGCTTTTGGTCGACAGCTTGATTCGTTTGAAACAACCGTCAGTACATCTGTCGGGGAATTTCATGGTGTTTTCATTCGTGCCCCGCGAATTGAACGCGTAGGTGCAGATGTAAAAGTTTTAGGCAGCATTAACGATGAACCCGTGCTAGTGCAGCAGGGCAATGTGCTAGCGGCTTCGTTTCACCCTGAATTGTCAGGCGATGCCCGACTTCACGACTATTTTGTTTCCATGACCTCTAATAAGAAAAAGGTGTAGCCAATGTCGGGACATTCCAAATGGGCAACTATTAAACACAAAAAGGGTGCCATCGATAAAGCACGAGGAAAGTTGTTTGCAAAACTTGCACGCCAACTTGAAGTCGCCGCTCGATCAGGTGGAATGGACGTTGACACAAACGCTGCATTACGCACCATGGTGCAAAAGGCGAAGGCTGGTCAGATGACCAAGGACGCTATCGATCGCGCAATCAAGCGCGGCGGTGGTGAAACCGGTGGGGCAAACTACGAATCAATCATGTACGAGGGGTATGCACCGGGTGGAGTTGCGCTTCTTGTTGATGTCCTCACAGATAATCGCAACAGAACGGCTTCTGATGTCAGAAACGCTTTTACTAAGTTCGGCGGATCGCTCGCCGAACCCGGAGCAGTGAGTTGGCAATTCTCCCGACGCGGGCTCATTGTTGTGCCCGGAACTGTCGAAGAAGACGTCGTGATGACCGCAGCGCTTGAAGCTGGTGCAGAAGACATCGAAAAAGATGGTGACACCTGGAGAGTATTGACAGATTCATCGGCGGTGTACGAGGTGAAAGAGGCTCTTGAGGGGGCGGGCATTGAGGTCTTGAGCGCAGAAAGCACCATGGTCTCTGCCAACACCATTGAAGTGACGAATCTTGAAGATGCGCGCCACATTTTGCGTATCATGGACATGTTGGATGAGAGCGATGACGTACAAGATGTCTACGCAAACTTCGACATTGAAGAATCACTAATGCAGGAGATCGAATAATGGCAGTTTCAGTCGGCGATAGCGCCCCCGATTTCACTCTTCCTGCAACTGGGGGCGTCAATCTGGCTCTGTCTGCATTTCGTGGTCAACCAGTTGTTCTGGTGTTTTACCCAGGCGATGACACGCCAGTCTGCACAAAACAGCTGAATTCGTACAACAATGAACTTTCTGCGTTTCAGGGAGTTGGTGCCCAAGTGTTGGCAATTTCGGCACAAGATTTAGCCAGTCACGAGCAGTTCTCTTCTAAGCATGGATTTGGTTTTCCCCTCCTGGCTGACACTGACAAGGCTGTGGCGTCCCTCTACGGCACCGTGGGGCCATTGGGGTTTCCACGGCGCAGCGTCTTTGTAATCAATGGCAACGGTGTCATCACATATGTCCACCGGGCCATAGCTGGCATCACATATCGCCCCGTCGATGAACTGGTGGCAGCGGTCGAGGCCTCTCGCTGAAATGCCTCGCCACTCTGAGATGAGTGGGCTACAATCAAACATATGTTCGCCCAGGCCACCTCTGTGTCCCCTCATGTGGTTCTTGGTATCGACCCAGGGCTAACCCGTTGTGGGTATGCGGTTCTTGAAATGAGTTCTCATCAGAACATCCGCGCCGTTGCAATCGGAGTCGTGCGTACACCGCCCTCAAGCCCACTTCACGAGCGTTTGGCCGAGATACATGCTGAGGTTGAGTCACTATTGACTCAATTTCAGCCACATGCTGTCGCTATCGAACAAGTCTTTTTCCAAAACAATGTTCGCACTGCCATGGGGGTCGGCCAGGCAAGCGGAATCGTTTTAGCTCTGGCTAGTCGGGCGGGTTGCGTTGTTGCGCAATACACACCATCGCAAGTAAAGAACACCATTGTTGGGTGGGGCAGTGCAACGAAAGATCAAATTGGCCACATGGTGCAACAACGCCTGAATCTTGCGTCAATTCCTCAACCTGCAGATGCTGCTGATGCTGCAGCAATTGCACTGTGTCATTGTGCCATCGCACCGTTTGTTGCATCACGTGATGCCGCCATTGCTCGGAGCGCACGATGATCGGCAGCTTGCGCGGAACAGTGCTCGAACGTATTGCTCCTGGCACGGTGTTACTAGAGGTGAGCGGCGTCGGCTATTTATGCACGGTGACATCGTCCACTTTTGGTGAATTGGAACCAACGGTTGTTTCGTTTCTTCACATTCATCACCATATTCGTGAAGATAACCAGACCCTGTTTGGTTTTACATCACGCGTTGAGCGCGACACGTTTGACATTCTGATTGCCACACATGGCATTGGGCCATCAATGGCGATGGCCATTTTGTCTACGTATTCACCAACCGCATTGGTGTCAGTAGTTGCCTCTGGAGATCTTGCAGCATTAACAATTGTGCCAGGTGTCGGAAAAAAGACCGCAGAACGACTAATGGTTGAATTGAAATCTCGTCTGCACCTCGATGGTCTTTCCGTTACTGATTCAGCAGATTCAGTTCAATCAAGTGCGGCAGATGTGCGAGATGCTCTCACTGCACTCGGATACGGCCATGAAGAAATTCGTGACACTATGCGTTTGCTCGGTACTGCATCTGATTCTGAAACAATGTTGCGCGATGCACTTGCACTGTTAGGGGCTCGCCGTGCGGGATGAATTCCTTGAACCCATTCTTGCATCAGATCGTGAAGTGGCAGACGAAATCGGTTTGCGTCCTCGATTGCTCGACGACTTTGTCGGCCAACGCGAACTAAAAGAACATCTCGACATTGTTCTCGGAGCTGCAAAGCAACGAGGTCAAGCGGCCGATCACATTTTGCTTGCTGGTCCTCCTGGTCTTGGTAAAACCACGATGGCATGCATCGTTGCTGCAGAAATGGGAGTCGCACTGCACATCACTAGTGGTCCAGCTCTCGAGAGGGCAGGAGATCTTGCAGCAATTCTCACAAAGTTGGGCGATGGTGATGTTCTCTTTATTGATGAAATTCATCGTTTGTCACGCCCCGTAGAGGAAATTCTGTATCCCGCAATGGAGGACTTTCAGATCGACATTGTTGTCGGAAAAGGGCCAGCTGCATCATCAATTCGTCTCACTTTGCCACGGTTCACTCTTATCGGCGCAACAACGCGTACCGGAATGATCACAGGTCCACTGCGCGATCGGTTTGGTCTCGTCGCGCGACTTGACTATTACGATGCGGTTGAACTTGATGCCATCGTCCAACGAACTGCTCGCATTCTTGATGTGCCATTGACAGATGATGCCTCGTTCCACATTGCTCGACGCAGCAGAGGTACTCCACGTATCGCTAACCGTTTACTGCGACGTGTGCGCGACTATGCAGAGGTACGCGGTGATGGCACCATCAACGCTGAAACAGCATTAGAAGCGCTACGGGTTTTCGGCGTCGATGAATTGGGTCTTGACAAGGTTGATAGGGCGATCCTGCGCAGTTTGTGTGACCAGTTTGATGGCGGTCCGGTCGGTCTAACCACGTTGGCTATTGCGGTTGGTGAGCAACCCGAAACCGTGGAAGACGTGTACGAACCATTTCTCATTCAGCAAGGGCTGATTGCGCGAACACCTCGCGGACGCATCGCAATGGATGCTGCCCGTTCACACCTTGCCAACCCGTAGCCTCGGTGCGTGCAGCTTTCTGACATTGACTACGAGCTACCTGAGAGACTCATCGCTCAGCACCCTCTAGAACCTCGGGACTCGGCGAGACTGTTGGTGGCGTTAGACGAAGGTCCTCTTCAGCATCGGCAAATTTCAGATTTAGTAGATGTGCTTGAAGCAGGGGATGTTCTTGTAGTTAACGACACGCGAGTTCTTCCCGCTCGATTGTCGTTGCATCGCAAGACTGGAGGGGCTGCAGAAGTTCTTTTGCTTGAGCAGCGTTCGTCTGATTTTCGACTGTGGGAAGCGTTAGTGAAACCGGCCAGCAAATTAAAGCCTGATGAGGTGTTGGAATATTTCGGAAAACGCGTCGTTCGAGTCGGACCGCGAACGGAAGCTGGCGACACATTTGTTGTTGAGATACTCGATGACAAACCATTGGAATTGTTGCAACGAATCGGGTCAATGCCGTTGCCTCCATACATACGAAGCCTGCTGACAGATGTTGAGCGCTATCAAACGATCTATGCACGCCGCTCAGCGAGTGCAGCTGCTCCCACGGCGGGTCTGCATTTCACTCCTGAACTGATGGATCGCTTGGTTTCGAAAGGTGTAGTAGTTGAAACTGTCGAACTGGTTGTAGGGCTTGACACCTTTAAGCCGATCTCCACCGATGATCCACTTGATCATCTCATCCACTCAGAGTTCTATTCGGTTGATCAACGAGTTCTCGATATTTGTGCAGATGCAAAAAGAGTTATTGCAGTGGGTACTACAGCTACACGGGCACTCGAGTCGGCTGCTTCGTCAGGGCAGTTGTCTGGTCGAACGTCTTTGTTTATTACTCCGGGATATCAATGGAAAGTCGTTGATGTGATGATGACAAACTTTCATTTACCAAAAACATCCCTGTTATTAATGATCGAATCTTTCATTGGTTCTCGTTGGCGCGACATCTATGCAGAAGCAATTCAGCAGGAATACAGATTTTTGTCGTTTGGTGATGCCATGCTGTTAGCGCGTCAGTAAAGGCAGTTGAGATGTTTCCTGTACAACTAGAAATTCAGTCAGAAGAGGGTGGCGCTCGGACCTCGACAGCTACGACCCACCGCGGTCAATATCACACTCCATGTTTCATGCCAGTCGGAACCCGTGGTGCAGTGAAGTATCTCAGTTCGCGTGATTATGAAGAGCTTGGTGCAGAAATTGTCTTGGGCAATACGTATCACTTGATGCTGCGCCCTGGGGCAGATGTCATTGACAGATTCGGCGGGCTCGGAGCTTTCAGTGGTTGGAAAGGTCTCACGCTGACGGACTCCGGTGGCTTTCAGGTTTTTTCGCTCGACCCCAAGGTTGATGATGATGGCGTGACGTTCAAATCGACATATGACGGTTCCTATCATCGGTTCACGCCTGAAATAGCAGTTGATACCCAAGAAAAAATTGGTGCAGATATTCAGATGGTGCTCGATGTGTGTACATCGCTTCCTGCTGAACCAGAAGTCGTTCGTCTCGCATTAGAACGTACGCACGCATGGGCAATACGTGCCCGCGATGCGCACACCCGTCCTGATCAGTCGTTGTTTGGCATCGTTCAAGGCGGAACTAATGCAGCAATGCGAGCAGAGAGTGCACGCAGAACAGTTGATGTTGGTTTTGACGGCTACGCAATTGGTGGTTTATCTGTTGGTGAAAGTCGAGCAGAGATGGTTGATGCCATTGGTGCGTGCATCGGAGATCTTCCTCGTGATCGCCCGCGATATCTCATGGGAGTTGGCGATCCGGCATCACTCGTGGAAGCGGTCGATCTTGGTGTCGACCAATTTGACTGCGTACTCCAAACTCGTTTGGGGCGTCATGGCACAGCTTTGACCTCTGAGGGGAAAGTCAACATCAAGAATGCTCAGTTCGTTGATTCAGACGAACCTCTTGATTCTCTGTGTTCGTGTTGGGTATGTACGACCCACTCTCGCGGTTACTTGCGCCATCTGGCTCAGACAGGGGAGCCCACTGGTTCCCGACTGGTATCTGTCCATAACGTGGCATGGACAATCTCTTTGATGAATGAGATGAGAGATGCGATCAACGACGGCACCTTTTCAGCCTTGAAACGCCAACTTTTGGCGGTGTGGGGCTAGGGCTAATCAGGCTGATTCGGTCTGTGGTCGCTAGGATTACTCGCCGTGATTGAAATCCTGCTCTCTGCAACATCGTCTACTAAGAGCAATGGCAATCCATTGTTCTCTTTGGTCTTCTTCGGAGCCATTTTTGGCGCAATGTATTTCCTGCTGTTGCGTCCGCAACGTCGCCGCCTAAAAGAAGGCAGGGCGCTTCAGTCATCAATCGGAGTCGACGACGAAATTGTTCTGACCTCAGGTATTTACGGTTTCGTAACAGCTATCGAAGGTGATGTTCTGTGGGTAGACATTGCCGATGGTCACGACAAGGAACGAATCGAAGTTCGAGTGGCGCGTAGTTCAATTGCGCGCAAAGTTTCAGCCACAGAGACCGCTCAGGACGATACGAAATAACACATGATTCGTCGTCTCGTTGTCTCTCTTGTTGCCATAGTTCTGCTTGCCGGCGGAATGTTTACGGCCAATCTTGTGGCAGGTAATCACCCGTCTCTTGGTTTAGACCTACAAGGCGGGGCATCGGTCACCATGACTCCGGTTGGAGAAGTAGATCCGGCTGCGCTTTCGGTAGCAGTAGACATCATTCGTCAACGCGTCGACTCTCTCGGAGTAGCTGAGCCAGAGATCATTCGCCAGGGAAACACCATTGTCGTCAACTTGCCAGGCGTCAAAGATCAGCAGCAAGCTTTAGACACGATTGGCCGAACCGGCGCAGTTGAAATGCGTCCTGTTCTCAAAGTGGCTCCTAATCCCGAAAGTACGACCACCACATCGACTATTGCTGGAGCAACCACAACAACTCTCAAAGGTTCCTCCACCACATTGGCACCTCCTGCTGGCGGCGTAGGAAGCTCTCGTACAGCTGCGGTCACAACAACCACAGTTCCAACTGCCACCTCACCAACTGATCCTGCAACCGGATTGCCAGAGGGTCAGACAATTCTTCCTGGCCGAAAAGACGGTCTCGTGTACTTGCTCGGTCCAGCAGAAGCGACCGGAGAAGTCTTTTCAAATGATTCTTCGGCTCAAGTTGATGCTGGCTCGTGGGTTGTCGTTGCGAAACTTCGCAGCGGCGCAGCTGGTGCAGACCTTTGGAACAAACTGGCAACCAAGTGTTATGCCGGCGGAGCAGATTGTCCGTCCAAAGCAATAGCCATCATTCTCGACGGCGAAGTTATTTCTGCTCCTACTGTTCAAACACCAACGTTTGATAATGGAAGCGTCCAGATCAGCGGATCCTTTTCTCAAACAGAAGCAAAGGACTTGGCTCGCGTTCTCCAGTTTGGTGCCGTTCCTGTGAAATTTGATACGCCAACAGTGCAAACAGTGTCAGCATCGCTTGGTGAAGATTCTTTGCGTGCAGCTGTGCTGTCGGGTCTCATCGGAGTTTTGCTAGTACTTCTGTTCTTGATGTTCTATTACCGGCTACTTGCCATTGTGGTTGTTGGCGGACTCGGAGTCTCCGGGCTGCTGCTCTGGAGCGTCATCTCCTGGCTCTCAAAAACAAACGGTCTAGCGCTCACATTGTCTGGAGCAGCCGGAATCATTGTGTCTATCGGAGTCACTGTCGACTCGTACGTGGTGTTCTTTGAGAAACTCAAAGATGACGTGCAACAGGGAAGAACCCTACGTAACTCGGCTGCTCGCGGTTTCGAAAGAGCATGGCGAACAATTTTGGCAGCAGACACTGTGTCGCTAATTGGTGCCATTGTGTTGTGGTGGCTCACTGTCGGTTCCGTTCGCGGGTTCGCGTTCTTCTTAGGTTTGTCCACGATGGCAGACATGGTCGTTTCGTATTTCTTTACTCGTCCAGCGGTATTGCTGCTTGCTCGCACCAAGCTGTTCAACAAGGGTCGAGTTCTCGGTGTTGCTAGATCCACTACTTCAGAGGCGGTGGCATAATGGCCGGCGGAATTTCTCGTCTATATCGCGGTGAAACAACTGTGAATTTTTATGGTCGACGCAACATTGGTTTCATTTTTTCAGCGCTGTTACTAATTGTCACTGTTGGTTCGCTATTTTCACAAGGGCTGAACTTAGGTATTGACTTTAAGGGTGGCGTTGCATTCGAAGTCCCCGTTTCAGGCTCTATGTCAGAAGCGAAGGCAAAAGAAATCCTTACAACAAACAAGATCAAGACAGACAATGTCAAGATCCAAACGTTGACTTCGGGCAGTACCCAAAGAGTGCGAATTCAATTGGGTGATATTCCGGTAGCGACCCGCACCACTATTCAGGAAGCGCTAGCCAAAGAAGCTAAAGCAACCGTCAACGATGTCAGTGTGTCAACTGTGTCTTCTACATGGGGTCGCAACATCACTACGAAGGCCATTAAAGCCTTGTTGATTTTCTTTCTTATTGTTTCTTTGTTTATTGCGTGGCGATTCGAGTGGAGAATGGCTCTCTCGGCAATTGTTGCAATGGTGCATGACGTCGGAATCAGTGTTGGCGTGTATTCGGTGTTCAAGTTGGAAGTGACGCCCGCAACCGTGGTTGCATTCCTTACCATTCTTGGTTTTTCTCTGTATGACACCATCGTTGTGTTCGACAAGGTTCATGACAACAACGAGCGCTTTAGTGGCTCAAAAGTTTCGTATGGAGACATTGTCAATGTGTCAATGAACCAAGTACTGATGCGCTCGCTCAATACTTCCATCGCGGCACTGATGCCAGTTCTGAGTCTGCTGGTGCTTGGCTCCGGAGTATTTGGCGCAATCGCACTTCGAGAGTTTGCTCTAGCTCTTCTTGTCGGATTGGCAACCGGAGCGTATTCGTCGATTTATATAGCTAGCCCGTTGCTGGGAATCTTGAAAGAACGTTCAGACCAGTACCGGCCTATGCGTGGGCATTTGTCCATCGGGGCCGACATGAGTCACCTGATGCATACCGGGGCCCCGGTCGGGCGTCGTGCTGCTGCAAGGGCTGCAACGGAGGAATCACAGGGCTCAGTATCTGCGCCCCTAGCCGTGGAGACCCTTTTGAGTCACCCACCGCGCCCTCGAAAGAAGTCTCGTCGCTAACCTTTGACCATGGGTACTGCTGATCGAGTTCTTCCGTGGAGGCGCCAGCAGAACGCGCCTATCGAAGAATTGGCCCCGCTATTAACTGCATTCCGTAGTCGGCATCCTAAAGCATCAGTCTCGATGGTGAATCGGGCGTACGAAGTTGCTCGAGTAGCGCACACAAACCAGATGCGTTCGTCTGGTGAGGCGTACATCAACCATCCAATTGCTGTTGCTCGCATCGTTGCAGATATAGGTCTTGATGAAGTGTCGTTAGCTGCAGCTCTTTTGCATGACGCAGTTGAAGACACAGAAATCACGCTCGACGATGTTCAGCGAAATTTCGGAGACGAAGTAGCGATGCTTGTAGACGGTGTCACGAAATTGGAGCGGTTGCAGTTTGACTCTCGCGAAGCACAGCAGGCCGCCACTATGCGCAAGATGTTGGTGGCCATGGCAAAGGACATGCGTGTCCTTGTGATCAAATTGGCAGATCGATTACACAACATGCGCACTCTTGCTGGAGTATCTGTTGAAAAACAACAACGCACGGCACAGGAAACGCTAGATATATATGCCCCGCTTGCACACCGAATGGGTATGCAAGAAGTAAAACAACAGTTAGAAGACCTGTCGTTTGCTGCGTTGTATCCGAAGAGATTTGCAGAGTTAGACCATCTTGTGTCTACCCGAACTCCAGAACGCGATCTCTATTTAGCAAAAGCAATTGCTGAAGTTTCTGCACGGTTGACCGGAGTGCATATTGAAGCAACGGTGACCGGACGCGGAAAGCATCTGTGGAGCATCTACGAAAAGATGGTGCAGAAGGATCGTGATTTCGACGACATCTTTGACCTGGTTGCAATCCGAATCGTGGTGGACAGTATTCGTGACTGTTACGGAGCATTGGGATGTCTACACGGAACGTGGCGTCCGGTTGTAGGTCGGTTCAAGGACTACATCGCTATGCCGAAGTTCAATCTGTACCAGTCGCTGCACACCACAGTCATTGGCCCAGGTGGTCGTCCACTTGAGGTGCAGATTCGTACTCAAGAAATGCATGAGAGAGCAGAACGAGGTGTTGCGGCCCATTTTGCCTACAAAGAGGGCAGTGATTCCAATGATTCCGATTGGCTCAACCGCATCATTGATTGGCAATCTGAAATTTCTGATCCAGATGAGTTCATGGCAGACCTCAAAAATGACCTCGAGCAAGAAGAAGTGTTCGTATTCACTCCGAAGGGGCGAGTCATAACTTTGCCAATTGAGTCAACGCCCGTTGACTTTGCTTACGCGGTGCATACAGAAGTTGGTCACTCATGTGTTGGTGCGAGGGTCAACGGCAGGCTTGTTTCTCTCGATTCCACGTTGGTGTCTGGCGACTCATGCGAGATTTTTACCTCGAACGTTGAAGGTGCGGGCCCTTCACGTGATTGGTTGGGTTTTGTCCAATCACCGCGCGCGAAGAGCAAGATTAAGAACTGGTTCACACGCGAACGCCGTGAAGACATGGTCGAATCTGGTCGAGACGATCTCACTGCTGAGTTGCGTCGCGAAGGACTACCAGTCCAGCGCATCTGGACCTCTGACGCGTTCGTACAAGAACTAGAAGCTCTCAACATGTCCGATATTGACACTCTGTTTGCTGCGATCGGCGAACATCACGTGTCAGCCCGCGGGTTTGCACAACGCATTGGTCGTGCCATGCGGCGCGAGGGCAGCGATGAACAATTAGCGATGCCGATGCGCATGGATTTATTGACAACAGAAAAACGAAGCGCCACCGGCATTCATGTTGAAGGACTTGAAGATGTGCTCGTGCGTCTATCGCGTTGTTGTACCCCAGTACCCGGAGACGAGATTTCTGGATTCATCACGAAAGGTCGCGGTGTCAGTGTTCATCGGTCCGACTGTTCGAATGCGGAATCTTTGGTCGAGGGTGAACCAACACGAATGATTGAAGTGGAATGGGCTCGCACGTCTCCCGGAACCATGTTTACCGTTGGGGTAGAAGTGGTTGCGCTTGACCGCAGCAAGTTATTGCGCGATGTGGCCAATGTGCTTTCAGAACAACATGTCAACATTGTCGCGTGCAGCACCCACACGGGCTCTGACCGGGTAGCAAAGATGAGATTTGAATTTGAACTCGGTGACCCCAATCACCTCGACGCAGTTTTACGGGTGATTAAGTCAATTGATTCGGTATACGACGCATATCGCATCGTTCCAGGCGGGCAGTCCGACTAGCCTGATTGGCTGTGTCATCGTTTCAAACAAGTCCGGGTACTCGCGACATCTTGCCGCCGCATGCCGGCCGGTGGCGTGCCATGGTGCAGGTGTTTGCTGACGGTGTCGAAGCAGCTGGGTACCAGAACATAATTCCTCCGATGTTTGAAGATCTCGGCGTTTTTCAGCGTCTGGGTGATGCAACTGACGTTGTGACAAAAGAGATGTATGACTTTGTGGACAAGGGTGGCCGTCACATTGCGCTTCGTCCTGAACACACAGCAAGTGTGTGTCGTGCATTTGCCCAGCACCGCCCCACGCCTCCGTGGAAGGTGTGGTACTCAGGGCCAAACTTCCGGTATGAGCGACCACAGGCGGGTAGATATCGCCAGTTTGACCAAGTCGGTATCGAAGTCTTGGGGGTTGATGATTCTCAACTTGACGTTGAAGTTATTTCGCTCGGTTGGGATTTCTATAAATCAATTGGGTTGAGCAAAGTTTCACTGATCATCAACTCGCTGGGCGATGCTGGTGACCGTGGGCGTTATGTTGATGCACTCGGTGCGTATTTCAAAACTCATAGTGACACTCTCAGTGCCGAAGCGTTGGCTACATTAGAGCGCAATCCGCTTCGCGTCCTCGATTCAAAGAGGCCACAAGATGCGCCAGCTATCGCAACTGCGCCAACTATCGGAGCATTTCTTAGTACTGATGCTGCAGCCCACTTCGCCGCTGTATGTGCAGGGCTAGATACTCTCAACATTCCCTATGTTGTTAATGATCGCCTGGTGCGCGGTCTTGATTACTACCAACGAACCACATTTGAATTTGTATCCGGATCGCTTGATTCTGCGCAAAATGCAGTTGGTGGTGGCGGTCGATATGACGGTCTAGTCGAAGATCTTGGTGGGCCGGCTACGCCTGGCATTGGCTTTGCTCTCGGAGTCGATCGCACGTTGCTTGCGTGTGACGCAGAAGAATGTTTCTCTTACGGATTTCCAGTTTTAGATGTCTTTGTGATTGACACCACTGGCGGAGGTCATGCGCTTTCTCTCACTCATCAGTTACGCCAGAGTGGGTACTCAGCCGATCGGGCATTTGAAGCACGAAGCATGAAGTCGCAGATGAAAAGCGCAGACCGAAGTGGTGCGCAAGTAGCAGTCATTATCGGCGAATCTGAATCCGAACAATCGACCTGTTCGGTGCGAAATCTATCTACATCAGAACAAACAACTATTCCTTTAATTGATCTTCAGAGCCATCTGGCATCAATTCTCGGACCGAGACAGCCAAGGCGGCATACCCCATGAGATCCACTGCGATGAGAACACATATGTGTGGAGAATTAGATATTGCGAGTGTCGGTCAAACTGTTTCACTCTGTGGTTGGGTGGCACGCCGTCGTGAACACGGTGAACATCTTGCATTCGTAGACATACGTGACCATTCCGGAATCATGCAATGCGTTGTAGACAACAACGTAGATGTGCGTAGTGAGTATGTCATCAAGGTGACAGGGGTTGTTCGTGCTCGTCCTGAAGGGACAATCAATACATCACTGACAACTGGCATGGTTGAAATCGGTGACTGTGTCGTAGAGATTTTGAACTCAGCAGAACCGCCACCGTTTCCCGTAGATGCGCGCGCTGACGACGTTGATGAATCAATTCGTCTGAAGTTTCGCTATCTCGATATCCGCCGTGAACGTATGCAGAAGAACCTTCGTGTTCGAGCACAAATCAATAGTGCAATTCGTCATTCAATGGAAACTAATGGTTTCGTAGAAGTTGAGACTCCTTTCTTGATGCCTTCTACGCCAGAGGGTGCCCGCGAGTTTCTGGTTCCGTCTCGGAAAGAGCCAGGATCGTTTTTCGCATTGCCACAATCGCCACAATTGTGGAAACAGCTATTGATGGTCGCTGGAGTTGACAGGTACTACCAAATTGCTCGTTGTTTGCGCGACGAGGACCTACGTGCTGACCGTCAATATGAATTCATGCAGCTTGATGCTGAGATGTCATTTGTTTCACAAGACGACGTCTTGGAAAACATCGGACGCGCAGTCGTTGCAGCAGCTATTGCCGTCACTGGCGAGGCTCCACCAGAAATTGAACGCATCACTTGGCACGATGCCATGAATCGCTATGGCATCGATAAACCTGACCTTCGCTTTGCGATGGAGCTGATTGAGCTGACTGCATTGTTCTCTGGGACTGAATTCAAGGCTTTTGCAGGGGCTCCGTGCATCAAGGGAATTTGTGTTGATGTAAAGACATACCCAGATGCAGCAGCGTTCGGCAGAAACAAACTTGACGGCCTCACGGATCGTGCAAAAAAGATTGGTGCGAAGGGTCTTGTCTGGATGAAGGTCGGAGCTGATGGGGCGCTTGATTCACCAGTAGCCAAATTCCTCACAGATGCAGAAAAAGCAGCTCTTGTATCTGCAATGGGTGCAGCAGAAGGTGATTTGTTGCTGCTTGTGGCAGATGAATGGGACACCACGTGTGAAGTGCTTGGCCAGCTACGCAATGACATAGGCCGACCACCTGTACACCAAGGACCATATAAGTACGTATGGGTGACTGAATTTCCGCTGTTCATCGGCATTGATCCTGTCTCTGGTAGGCCACGTCCCGGACATCACCCGTTCTGTCATCCTCACCCTGACGACATGTCACTATTTGATACTGAACCGTTAAAGGTTCGCGCTCTTGCGTATGACCTAGTGCTCAATGGGTGGGAACTTGGGTCAGGTTCAATTCGTATTCATGAACCTGAGATGCAACGTCGAGTCTTCAATCAATTGGGCATTAGTGACGAAGAAGCAGATAAGCGTTTCGGATTCTTCCTGCAACCATTCAAATACGGCGCGCCTCCTCATGGCGGATTTGCTTTTGGTATCGATCGCCTCGCTGCGATTCTTGCCGGAGAAGAAAACATCCGCGAAGTAATCGCATTTCCGAAGACACAGAGCGGTTCAGATCCGATGACAAATGCGCCAACACCAGTAGATCCGGCTCATCTTGCTGAGTTGGGTCTTCGATTGCTGCCTCCTCCTGCTTCGTCTTCTTAGTTGTGGATACGCCTGACCTATTTACCTCGTCTACCGAAGATCGACTCGCTGCACGTTCACCCTTGGCTGCACGCATGCGTCCTCGCACGCTTGATGATGTAGTTGGTCAGGATCATTTAGTAGGCCCATCTGGTCCACTGCGTCGATTAATAGAAAGCGATCGAATGTCTTCGATCATTGTGTGGGGTCCTCCTGGGACAGGTAAAACCACCTTGGCTGAGCTCGTTGCTTCAACAACACAACGTGGTTTCGAACGTCTGAGTGCAGTGACTGCCGGAGTGAAAGACATTCGTGAGGTCATTGAAACTGCTCGTCGTCGCTTGACGATCGATGATCGCGGAACAGTGGTGTTCGTTGACGAGATTCATCGATTCTCAACAGTGCAACAAGATGCGCTGTTGCATGCAGTGGAGAGTGGACTCATCACGCTTGTTGGTGCTACAACAGAAAATCCAGCGTTTTCAGTCAACCCCGCATTGCGTAGCCGCTCATCAGTTTTTGCACTAAAGCCTGTTGATGGCGATGCAATATTGGAATTGTTGCATCGGGCAGTTGAACTTGAGGGAGTTCCCGCAGACGAAGATGCTCTTGAATTAATTGCACGCAGAGTCACAGGTGATGCTCGTCAAGCATTAACCGCATTTGAAGTGTGTTGTGCACTAGCCGTCAATGGCCGTATCGACATATCTGCAGCCACAACTGCCTTAGACACCAGCGTGTCTCGCATGGGTCGCGATGACCATTACGACGTTATTTCGGCTTTCATCAAATCAATGCGAGCCAGCGATACACATGTGGCACTTCATTGGCTTGCTCGCATGTTGGAAGCAGGAGAAGATCCTCGATTCATCGCGCGCCGAATGATGATTTTCGCAAGTGAAGATATTGGCCTGGCTGATAGCAATGCATTGCTGATAGCAACGGCTGCAGCAGAGGTGCTTGACCGAGTTGGCTTACCCGAAGCGCAACTTAATTTGGCACACGCTGTGATCTATTTGTCGAAGTCGCCTAAGAGCAGAGCGGTCACAGATGCGCTGTTCCGGGCGTTGTCAGATGTTCGAGAAGGCCATACTGGGCAAGCTCCGCCGACAACGGTTCAGCCCCCGTCGTATCTTCCGTTGGGATTAGGGCAGTTGCGGTATTACCGTGAGGGCGATGAGGACGTGGTTTAACAATTTCACGCAGACAAGGTCATGATGCGCAGGCTGTTTTGGTTCTTGTCTGGCGCAGCCGCCGGAGCCAGCATTGTTGTGTGGGTCAAGCGCACTATTACGTCAGTGTCAGAAAAGATGACCCCTGCCAACATTGCTGATCTCATTTCCTCCGCTGTGCGCCGAATGGTTATGGGCTTCAGTGATGCGGTGTCATTGCTCATTGATCGATATCGCAATCGGAATTCACTAGACACTTCAGGAATGTCGGCTGAATCGCCTGATGAAGCCCTTCAGCCTGTGCGCCGCCATAACCCACCCCGTCAGAGAACCAGTCATCGCTAAGATGGTGCCTTCATGGCATCATCAACTGGCTCCAGTATCCCGCGTTCAGCAGATGCGCTTCGCGGAGCATTTTCCGGATACTTCGCTGACAAGGGACATACGGTTGTCCCTTCTGCGAGCCTCATTCCCCATGATCCCACTTTGCTGTTCACGGTGGCCGGAATGGTTCCGTTCAAGCCATATTTCATGGGAGACGAAGTTGCTCCCTACGACAAAGCCGTCACTGTACAAAAGTGCGTGCGTGCCGGCGGCAAACATAACGACCTCGACGAGGTAGGACGCACAAAACGTCATCTTGTGTTTTTTGAGATGCTCGGCAATTTTAGTTTTGGTGACTATTTCAAATCAGACGCAATTCCCTGGTCTTGGGAATTGGTGACAGAAGTTTTTGGGTTTGACGGCGATCGTTTGTGGATCACCGTTCATGAGTCTGATGACGAAGCAGAAGCTATGTGGCATGAACAAGTCGGAGTACCCATGAATCGCATTCAGCGCCTCGGGGACAAAGACAACTTCTGGCAAGCCGGTGATACGGGACCATGTGGTCCATGTTCTGAGATTCACATCGACCGTGGTCCGGCGTTTGGTCCCGACGGCGGTCCGGCTACAGATCCAACGGGTGACCGTTTTATGGAGTTCTGGAATCTTGTGTTCATGCAATACAACCAGGCACCAGACGGATCACGAACTGCGTTGCCAAAGCCAAGCATCGATACAGGTGCTGGTTTAGAGCGAATACTTGCATTGGTGCAGGGAGTTGACTCCGTGTGGGAAACCGATGTTCTGTTTCCGATCATCGAACAAGCTCAATCAACCACAGGTGCTCATTACAAAATTGGCGATTACGAAGATCGCAACAGTTTCAGTCTGCGAGTGCTAGCTGAGCATGCGCGTTCCGCTGCCATGCTTATCAACGACGGAGTTTTTCCTAGCAATGAAAACAGGGGATACGTGCTTCGTCGCATTATTCGTCGTGCTGTACGTCATGCCTATTTGCTCGGAACCGAAAAACTAGTGATGCCTGCGTTGGCTAACACGGCCATTGATGTCATGGCTACTGCGTATCCGGATATAGCAAAGAACAAAGATTTTGTCGTGGGTGTTCTCACTAAAGAAGAAGAGCGTTTCCGCCATACATTGAAGACAGGTCTTTCGATTCTTGAAGACGATCTTTCTGCTGGCAACAAGAAGTTGTCCGGAACTTCTGCTTTCTTGCTTCATGACACATATGGCTTCCCATTAGAACTGACGCAAGAGATCGCCAGTGAACGCGGAATCGAAGTTGATATTGCTGGTTTCCAGTCTGAAATGAACGAACAAAAGACACGGGCAAAGAGTGCACGTAAGTCAGGCCGTTCAGATGCGGACCGCGTAGAGGCATATCGCGAGGTTATGGAGACTCATGGAGTAACCGAGTTTGTTGGTTATGTTCATGACTTGTCCGAGTCAACTGTTCTTGCAGTCATTGACGGTGATGATTCGTGTGTCGAAGTCTTCCTTGATCACACCCCTTTCTACGCCGAGAGTGGTGGGCAAGTAGGCGATATCGGAACAATCATCGGTGAGGGTTTCGAACTATCAGTTATTGACACGAATTTTGCATTGCCAGGACTACGTCGACATATTTGTCGAGTCGTATCTGGTGAGCCCACTGAAGGAATTGCAGTGACTGCTCGAATCGATGTCGATGCGCGTACAGCGACTCGTCGTAATCACACCGGTACCCATGTGTTGCACTGGGCGCTTCGAACAGTGTTGGGCGAGCACGTCAAGCAAGCTGGCTCGTTGGTGTCTCCTGATCGTTTGCGTTTCGACTTCAGTCACTATGACGCAGTAACAGCAGAAGAGATCATCAAAATCGAGAATTTGGCAAATGCTCAAGTACTCGCAAATTCGCCAGTCACTGCAACGGAATCTTCTAAGGAAGAGGCGTTAGCCGCAGGTGCCATAGCATTCTTCGGCGATAAATACGGCGACGTGGTGAGGGTCTTGAACGCCGGTGCATCAACTGAATTGTGTGGTGGCACGCATGTGTCTGCCACCGGTGACATTGGATTCATCAAAATCATTGGTGAATCATCGATTGGTTCAAACCTGCGTCGCATCGAGGCTGTAACCGGTGCTAATGCCGTTTCGTATATGCAACGCAGCGACACCATCTTGAATGAAATTTCACAGGCAGTAGGGGTACGTCCTGATGAAGCTGCGGCTGGTGTATCGCGGAGACTTGATGAGTTGAAGGCAGCCAACGATGAGATCAAGGTGTTGCGTGCCAAGTTGGCAGTCGGACGAGCAGTCGAGTTGGCAGCTACTGCAGTTGATGGTCTTGTGGTTGCGCGCGTCGATGGCTTGACCGCTGGAGACGTGCGAGACCTTGCAGTTGCTATTCGTCAACAACCCGGCGTTATTGCAGTCATTGTCGGAGCTGTTACTGACACAGGGGGAGTATCGCTCGTTGCGGCTACTACTCCTGCACTGAAGGGCAATGCTTCGGAGCTGATAAAAGAAGCTGCACAAGCAGTAGGTGGAGGCGGCGGGGGCAAGGGCGACATAGCCACTGCTGGCGGAAAAAATGCTGCAGCACTTGACGAAGCGCTGCAACTTGCACGGGACAAGACGCGAGCCGTTATCGGCTCGATTGCGTAATACGTGAGAGTGCTTGGCATTGACCTAGGTTCGAAAAGAATCGGCATTGCAACATCTGATCGCAGTGGAACCATCGCTACGCCGTACACAGTTTTATTGCGATGTGGCTCTATGGGCGGCGACCACCGAAACATCGCAAAGATGGTTGTAGAAGAAGAAGCTGAAGCTGTGATCGTCGGCTTACCGCTCAATATGGACGGTTCAGAAGGAAAAGCAGCACAAGCTGCCCGTGTCGAAGCGGCACGCATGGCTACGGTGGTAGGTGTGCCAGTTCATGTTCATGACGAGCGACTGACCACTGTGGAAGCTGATCGTGTGTTGATGGAACAAAAGATGAACGCTCAAGCTCGTCGGCGTGTTGTCGACAAAGTAGCAGCAGCTGTCATGTTGCAGTCGTGGCTAGACGCTCGTGCTCATCAGGGTGATCTATGACCGGCGACCCGCTATTGCCGAACGATTGGCACGATGATCCGTGGGATCATGTCTCATCAGTATCTGGTGATTCTCTTGATTCGTTACCTCGGGAATTCGGTCAGTTGCGAGGACTAACACGGACGGTTGCCATAGTTGTGGCTGCATCATTGTTGCTCCTTGGTTCCATAGGGTTCTGGGTAGTACGGGTTCTCAACCCATCGGGTAATCCAGAAGTAGCAGTGAACTTCACTGTGAATGATGGCGATACGATCGCCAAAATTGCATCACGGTTGGAAGACGCAGGGATTATTAGCAATGCCACGATTTTTCGATGGTATGTGTCAACCAAGGGGTCTATTGCTCTGACGCCTGGGTATTACTCATTGAAGCCACGCGACAATGCCGGAGACATAGTCCAAGCTCTTTCAACACCACCAGCGCAAACATTTATCTCCGTCACGTTTCCAGAGGGAATGAGTGTCGCTCAGATGGGTGAGCGTTTAGCCGAAAAAATGGTCTTCATGAAGTCCGACCAATTCCTCGCAGCAGCTAACGGCACAGAAATAGTTTCCTCGCTTCGCCCGAAAAACATCTCGTCACTCGAAGGTCTTCTTTTTCCCGATACGTATCAGATCTCCGGTGACGACACTGAGGCTCGAGTGGTTGCTCGACTGGCGTCGATGATGGAACGTGTGGCACGCCAAGTTGAACTTGCAGCCGGAGCAAAAATTCGTGGTTTCAGTCCCTATGAGATCTTGATAATTGCTTCCATGGTGGAAAGGGAAGCGAAAGTTCCTGAAGACCGATCAAAGATTGCACAAGTGATCTACAACCGATTGTCAAAAAAGATGAAGCTTGAAATCGATGCGTCAGTAAAGTACGGCCAAGACCCAGCCATGTCATGGACCGATATGAAAGCCACCGATACTCCGTACAACACGTACCTGCATGAAGGGCTGCCACCAACCCCGATTGCTAATCCTGGTAAAGCCTCGATTCAAGCTGCCCTAGCCCCTTTCGGAAATCCTCCGGCTACTGATGCGGCCTGTGTCGGTTTGCCGGCTGGTGTGAAATGTGAATATCTCTACTACGTGCTTGCAGATGCTGCGGGTAGACATGTTTTTGCAACAACGTACGATCAACATCTAGCGAATATTGAAAAATCTAAAACCGCCGGAGTGCTGCCATGACCACGATCGCTGCGGTGATTGGTTCGCCGGTATCGCATTCTTTGTCGCCTGCAATTCATAATGCGGCTTTCGTTTCCTCGCAGCGCGTCGGGGAATATGTTGCGATTGAATGCATGCCTACCGAGGTGGAGCAAGTGGTCAGTCAGTTGAAGAAAGATGGTCTTGTAGGGGTATCGGTGACTATGCCTCTCAAAGAAGCAGTTATCGATTGTCTCGATTTTGTTACTCCCGATGCCGACTTCTTAAATGCGGTGAACTGCATCACATTCGGTTCCGATGGATCTATCGGACACAACACAGATGGTGATGGGTGTTGTGATGCTCTGACCGAAGTTGGTGGCGTTCGTTTACGTGGCGCCACTGTGGTGTTGCTTGGTGCAGGCGGTACTGCACGCTCGATAGCTCTTGCCTTAGTGCGTCGCGGAGCACATGTCATCGTCGTTAATAGAACTCATACACACGCGGCGGCATTGGTCGGTTCGTTTGCTGCGTTTGGTGATGAAGTGTCGATTGCAGTCGGTGATCAGTCGAGCATCACATCGGCTTCAGTACTCATCAATGCAACATCGGTCGGGATGAATAGTTCAGAGACTCCTGTTGACCCGTTATTGCTGCACGGGGGACTCACGGTTCTCGATGCTGTTTATTCGCCGATGGAGACCTCGCTTCTCAGTGCGGCGCGTGCAGTGGGGGCCACAGTGGTGGACGGCCTCTGGATGCTGATACATCAAGCTCGTCATCAACAAAAACTGTGGTTTGGGGAATTCTCTGATGCGCAGGCAATGCGTTTAGCAGCAGAGCGGGAACTTTCCGCTCGCCGCAAGTAGTCTGAAAACCGTGCTTAGGTACCTCACAGCCGGTGA
>WLSJ01000020.1 GCA_009705865.1 Actinomycetota bacterium
ACCGAGCAACTTGATCATTATTGGTCGGTATGTGTTGACGCCTGATGTGTTTGACGCCATTGATGCACTGAAGCCACATGCCAATGGGGAACTGCAACTCACCGATGCATTGCGCGCACAGTCACAGCGTTCGCCATTAACTGGAATGTTGAACAGGTCACAACGATGGGATACAGGCACGCCAATGGGTTGGTTAACTGCTGTTGTTGATATTGCTTTAACGCGACCTGACATTGAGCCAGGTTTTCGCGCATGGCTGACGCAACGCCTGGGCGACTAGTTATCGCGGTCGCGACGAAACATCTTGTGTTCGTCGAGAACTAAACCGAATTCATCAACTGTTGCTGCGTGTTGTTCACCAGTCAATAGTGATGTGTATTCCCATGCATGTTCATCGTGACGTGTGTAGCGCTGTGGAGTTTTTACAACACCAAGAGTATCGACATTGATGGTGATGACCTGCAGATCAGCTGTGTGGCCAACTTGTAATGGCAAACGATGCGTGATGATTGAATTCGTAAACGGCGTGCCTGCGAAATCAATGTCGACGCAACCGTCAAGTTCTGTACGATGCTCGCCATTCATTTCGCCCCACTGTCCATGACCATCTGTTGCAAGCCACAGGTCGGGTTCTGGCAAGTCGCGAAACAACAACATTTGTTGCACCACCCATGATGCAGACATACGCACCACGGCGACTGCTTTGTCAGCAAGTAGTCCGATTTCTGCAGTCCAGCCTTCGTTTTCCCAACGCAAATCAACAGAACTGCCAGGCGAACCATCCCACCGAGACCATGCAACCTGATGGCCTGACGAAGAAGGGGCCTTGTACAACGACATGTAATAGGTATATCGCAGGAATGGACTGAAAAGTGGCAGGTGGCGTCGTTCACAGGTACCGTTTCGCCCATGACTCCACTGCACGACGTTCGCGCCATGGTGTTGGCCCGTTGTGCGGTTGGCACCCCGATGCGAGTTGCGCGAGCTGATGCTGCCAATTGCATCCTTGCGCACGATGTCGTGGCAGCAGAACAAGTGCCGCCGTTTGCAAACACTGCAGTTGATGGTTATGCCGTGCGCTCAGTTGACATAGCCAATGTTCCTGTTGTGTTGCGAGTGATTGGTGAACTTGCTGCTGGTGCAGCACCCACTATTGCGGTCACTGAAGGAACTGCGATTCGAATTATGACCGGCGCACCAATTCCGGATGGTTGCGATTGTGTTGTGATGGTGGAAGACACTGAACGTGTTGGCACAGACAGTGTGAATATTCTGAAATCAGTTCCGGTTGGTGCTGCAATTCGCGCTGCTGGTTCTGATGTTGCTGTGGGTGCAACTGTTGTTTCTGCCGGCATGCGTGTGACCCCGATGATTGAAGGCGTGTTGGCCAGTATCAATGCGACTCATGTTGTGGTGTACCCACGCGTGAAGGTGGGCGTGCTTTCTACAGGTGACGAATTAGTAGATGATGGTTCGCCACTTGCGCTTGGACAGATTCGTGAATCGAATCGCACCATGCTTATGCGCATTGTTGAAGAAGCGGGCGCAACCGCGGTTGACCTTGGCATTATCCGTGACAATGAAGATGACCTTGAAGCCGCATTGCGCAATGCAGTCGGTGCAGTCGGTTGTGACGCACTGGTAACAAGTGGTGGCGTCAGCATGGGTGACTATGACATTGTGAAAGCAGTGTTGTCGCGTATTGCAGATATGAACTGGGTGCAAGTGGCAATGAAGCCTGCAAAGCCATTTGCGTTCGGAACCCTTGCTAATCCATCTGGTGTGCAGATTCCGATATTCGGTTTGCCCGGAAACCCTGTGTCATCGTTAGTGAGTTTTGAACTTCTTGCGCGACCAGCGCTGCGCACCATGATGGGTTTTGGTACTGCTGCTCACAGACCAGAAGTGTTGGCAATTTCTGATGATGCAGTGAAACGTCAACCAGATGGCAAAGTGCATTTTGATCGTGTGCATGCATCGTGGGGTTCTGATGGTCGAGTGCATGTCAGCCGCAAGTCTGAACAGGGAAGCCATCAGTTGGCCACCACAGCTGTTGCAAACGCCCTGATGGTAGTGCCAGACGGCAACGGCCTGGAAGCAGGGGACTCAGTATTGATTACTTTCCTTGGTGCTGACGCTGGGCCAACGGCTGCCAAGTAGTCACAAGTTGATTACTGCGTAGGATTGCCCCATGGATCTTGTTGACAGCTTTGGGCGTGTGGTGCGTGACCTGCGTATCTCTGTCACCGATCGTTGCAATTTCCGCTGCACCTATTGCATGCCTGCTGAGGGCATGACATGGCTTGACCGTGCCGAAGTTCTGACTTATGAAGAGATTGAACGCGTTGCTCGTATTTGTGTAGAGAAGTTTGGTGTTGACAGTTTGCGTCTCACCGGTGGCGAGCCAACTGTGCGTGCACATTTGCCGCAACTTATTTCAAAGCTTGCGGCGTTGCGTCTGCCAGATGGCACGAAGCCCGACATTGCACTCACCACAAATGGCGCGACTCTGCGCAACATTGCTGTGGAATTGCGCGATGCAGGCCTTGACCGCATCAATGTCAGCATGGACAGCTTGAAGCCGGAACGATTCTTTGCCATGACACGCCGTGATGAACTACATAATGTGCTGGCCGGAATTGCAGAAGCACAAGTAGCTGGGTTTTCACCAATGAAGGTGAACGCAGTTGTTGAACGCGGTGCAAATGACGACGAAATTCTTGACCTTGTTCGTTATGGCCGCGACAACAATGTGGAAGTGCGTTTTATTGAGTTCATGCCGCTTGATGCCACTAATGAATGGGAACGCAACAAAGTTGTTAGCCAAGATGAGATAGTTGCAACCATTGCTGCAGAGTTCCCACTTGAACTGATGCCAGCACGTGGCGCGGCCCCAGCAGACCGTTGGCGTTTCCTTGATGGCAAGGGAACAGTTGGCGTTATTCCTAGTGTCACTCACCCGTTCTGTGGTGATTGTGATCGCGTGCGTCTTACGTCTGACGGACAATTCCGCACGTGTCTGTTTGCTACTGATGAATCTGACATTCGTGCGTTGTTGCGCAATGGTGGAACAGATGACGAAATTGCAGAACTGATTCAAGTTGCTGTTGGTGCCAAATGGGCCGGACATCAAATCAATCAGGTGAATTTCATTAGACCGAATCGGTCAATGAGCCAGATCGGCGGGTAACACCATGTCGCATGACCCCACTGGTGAATTAGCAAACATTCGCGTGCTCGTTGAGATCGACGGGGCAGTTGCAACGTTGACATTGAATAGGCCAGACAAACGCAATGCCATCAACATGGGAATGTGGGCAAGCATTGATGCACAAGTGACTGCATTGGCAACGAATCCAGACGTGCGAATTCTTGTGGTGCGTGGCAGCGGAGATCATTTCTGTGCAGGTGCCGACATTACGGAACTTACGAACGGTCCTGGCGGAGAATATGCGCGGATTAACTGGGCAGCAGAAGAAGCATTGGCTAATTTTCCTGGGCCAACCATTGCTGTGATTCGCGGTAACTGTGTGGGTGGAGGCGTTTCTATTGCAACCGCATGCGACCTGCGGCTTAGTAGCGAAGACGCGGTGTTTGGCATTACGCCAGCCAAGTTGGGCATTGTGTATCCCACTAATGCGTTAGAGCGTGCAGTGCGAGTGATTGGTGGGTCGGCTGCCAAACATCTGATGTACACAGGCGAACTGATTGATGCAACACGCGCATTGCGCATTGGTCTGATTGATGAATTGCTATCTACGACCGCACTTGATGCGCGCGTTGATGAACTTGTCACTGTTCTTCTTGAGCGTTCTTCGCTGACGCAAGTGGCCAGTAAGGCCATGATCGATGAAGTGGTGCGCGAAGGAAAAGTTAAGCCAAAGACCACTTTGCAGTGGGAAACCGAAATGGATAAGAGCGGCGAAGTACGCGAAGGTGTTGCTGCGTTCTTAGCAAAGCGCCCCGTGCGCTGGCCGTGGCGCCGCCACTAGTTCTGCACTTGCAGAATCGCTTCGAAGCCACCAAGAACATCGCTGACATCGCGAAAGCCGTTGGCACGCAGCACACTTGCAGCAATTGAAGACCTATAACCGCCTGCGCAATACACAACGGTAGGAACAAGTGGGTTTAGTTCTGTGAGTCGCTTACGTAATTGCGATACGGGGATATTTGAAGCATCAGGCAAGTGGTTTATTGCGTATTCGCCATCGCCGCGTACATCGACTACTTGCAGATCGTCTACTTCTTGGCGTCGTTGAGCGAACTCTTGAGCCGTTAGCCGTGATGCGCGACCAACTTCACTAGGAACATCAGCCAGGTTGTCTGCAATGAAAGACCCAACAACACGGTCATAACCAATTCGGGCAAGGCGTACTTTTGCTTCTAGTTCCATTCCGACATCAGTGATGATGACAATGTCTTCGTCTGGTCTGATTACCGAGCCCGCATATTCTGCGTACCTGCCAGCAAGACCTACGTTCACTGAACCATGTAGATGCCCTGCAGCGAAGAACTGTGATTCACGCGTGTCAATGATCTGTAAACCACGATCACGCGCATCAAGCAGTTGAGTGATGGTCAGCGCAGTTGGTGAGACATGCTCGTCAAGAGTTTCGCGATTCTTCTGGTTCAACACGGCGTCGTAGATGAAATAGCCGGGAGCCTCTGGTTGGCCTTCTGTAACTGCAGCAACGAATAAATCAGCATTAGTAAATTGCAATGCGTAGTTATTACGACGCTGTTCACCCATTGTGGATGAAGTTTCTGTTGACAGGTTCTTGCCACATGCACTGCCTGCGCCGTGGGCAGGGAATACGCGGGTGGGGTCTGGCAATGTCAGCAGTTTGTTCTGAATTGATGCGAACAACATATGTCCAAGTTCGTCTGCAGTTTTTCCGACGCTGACAAGAAGGTCGGGACGTCCAACATCACCAATAAACAAAGTGTCACCTGTCAGTACGCCGTAGGGGACTGCGTCGCCGTCATGTTCATAGACAACAAATGACGCTGACTCCGGGGTGTGCCCTGGAGTGAGGCGAGTCTCGATTACAACTTCGCCGAGCACGATGCGTTCACCGTCTGCAAGAAGGTGAGCTGCAAATTGTGGTTTAGCTTTCGCGCCATAACAAATTTTCGCACCGGTTGCTTTGGCAAGTTCAAGATGACCAGACAGAAAGTCTGCATGAAAATGCGTTTCAAGAACATGGGTAATTGTGAGATTCAATTCACGTGCGCGATCAAGGTATTGGGCAATGTCACGTTGCGGGTCAACAACTACTGCGTGCCCGGTGGTCTGGTCGCCCACAAGGTACGAAGCGTGGGATAAGCATTCAAGATAAAACTGTTCAAAGATCATGGGGTTCCATTTCCGGGTACCCTCATGATACCCTAAGGGGTATACGTTTCGTTCCGAGGAGAATCCAGTGAAGCTTGAACAAGACATTCTTGATGGCCTACAGAAGCGTCTTGCCCGTATTGAGGGCCAGGTTCGTGCCGTGCGCAGCATGATTGAAGATGGTCGTGAATGCCGTGACATCATCACCCAAGTTTCTGCTGCCAGTACAGCGCTCGACCAAGTGGGCTTCCGTTTGTTGTCAGCTGGTCTTCAACAATGCCTGCAAGACCCTAAGCAGGCAAAGCGCGATGGCTTTGACCTTGAAGAAGTAGAAAAGCTATTTCTTAAACTCGCCTAGCGTCAGCCATGCGCAGCACACCTAGTTGAGTGACGCCACCATAAAGGTGACAAGTGCTCCGAGTATGCCAATGCCATAGGTGAGTGAAATACCAATCATCCATTTGGTGTTGGTTTCAATCTTCTGAGCCAGTTGGTCGATCCGATCGTCCAGCCTTGCTTCAAGTTTGTCGATTCGATCTTCGAGTTTGTCGATCCGTGCTTCAAGTTTGTCGACCCGTGCTTCGAGCCTGTCGAATCGTGCATCTAGCCTGTCGAATCGTGCTTCAAGTTTGTCGATATCGGCAGTACGTGCAACGTCGTACCAACCGCCAGGTGGTAGGTGTTCGATCAAGGTGTTAGCCACTGCTTCTCCGACGTGAGTTCGTAATCCGGCAAGCATGTCCAGCCGGGCTGTATCGCTAATCGCCATAGTAAATCCTTTCTGTGGTGAGTCAAAAGCAATGTGTGCGGGAGTGTGATTTTTAGGCATAACCTGACCAGATGAGCGAGCCGACTTTTAGCCACCTCAATGAATCGGGTCAGGCCCACATGGTGAATGTGGGCGCCAAAGACATCACCAGTCGCCGGGCGGTTGCACGGTGCAACGTGCACATGTCGCCTGGCACTTCGACAGCCATTGCGTCGGTGTCATTGCCCAAAGGTGATGTGCTCGCCACTGCCCGCATCGCAGGAATTCAGGCCGCAAAGAAAACCAGTGACCTCATTCCGCTCTGCCACCCACTGATGCTCAGTGCGGTCACCGTGAATCTTTCGGTGGGCGAGGGTGTTGTTGCCATCGAAGCAATTGTGGAAACAAGCGGACAGACCGGCGTCGAGATGGAAGCCCTCACCGCATGCTCCGTTGCTGCGCTCACCATCTATGACATGTGCAAGAGCGCAGACAAAACCATGGTGATCGGTGAACTGGCCCTCTGGGAGAAGTCGGGTGGGCGCTCTGGCACCTTCCAACGCCCCGAATAAGGCCTCATTTTCCTGTGTGAAAAATGTCCTAATTGGTGATTTTTGCCCATTTTGAAGCCAAAACAGCACCTTTTTGGCCCCGTACGGGCGGGAAAGGTCGCAGGGATGACAAATCCTCACTAGGCTTTCAGAAGTGTCTTAGGACGCCCCTGTTCTCTACTCAAGGTAATTTTTTCGTACATGAGTCAACTCGTTCTTCTAATCGTCGGTGCTATGTGGATGGCCGTGTTGCTGCCTCCGTTGTTGCGCTCACGTTTCGATACCGGAGCAGTGTCGTCGGTTTCAGACTTCCGTCGCCAGCTTCACACTCTGCAACGCTCTCAGGCACCTGGTACTCAGTCGCCGATGCGCGCGATGGCTCGTCCGTTGTCGTCTGCTCCTCGCATGACCGCGCCGATGTCTCGCCCTCAGGCTCAGGGCCCACGTTTGATCGCCAGTGACGGCGTCCTTGCAAACGAACCTCGCCACCGTCGTAGCCATCACACAGCTGAATTGCCTCGCACGCACTTTGCTGCCGAAACCGCATTTATGTCGTCTCGTGAAGTGGTGCGTCGTCGTCGTGTGAACGTTCTGTACGGAATGGTGGCAGCTAATGCCATCTCCTTGTTCCTTGGTCTCACCACTGGTAGCACCGCAATGCTCTATGCATTCACGGTCGCATTCCTTGGCCTTGCGGCGTACTGCTACATCCTCGTGCAGATCCGCAACCAGGATTACCTTCGCCGTTATTACGGCCAACGCCAAGCAGCGTAAGTCTCTGGTCCGAAACGGACTGTGACGCATGGCGTAGTCGCCCCTAGACTTTCCTCTTCATACACGTTTACTGAGCACTGGCTTAGTTCGCAGGGGGAATTCAACATGGCACTTTCATGGCTAGACGCGCAACAGCAAATTATGGCTCCCGGGTCTGGTTCGCCATTTGAATTGATGGAAGCTGACATTCGTGGAGTGAAGATGGACGTGTTTAAGAACAGTCCTCCGAACCTTGCAGTTGTGTTGCAGAATGCTCGCAACTTCGGAGACACAACGTTCCTGGTCTACGAAGGCGAGAAGTGGTCGTTTGCGCGAACCATGGATCAAGTTGATGGTCTCTGCCATCTGATGGTGAACACGTACGGCATCAAAAAGGGTGATCGTGTCGCCATTGCCATGCGTAACTTCCCTGAATGGATCATGGCGTTTGCTGCAATCATTTCTGTCGGTGCAATCAGCGTGTCATTCAATGCATGGTGGACCGAAGACGAGATGGACTTTGCATTGCAAGACTCTGGCGCAAAACTTCTGATCGGCGACCAGCAGCGCATTGATACCGCACATGCATCATGCCGCAAGCACGGAATCAAAATGTTGTGCGTACGTCCAGAACATGAACTCGGCGCAGATATTGATGATTGGGCAGACGTTGTCAAGACTGGCCTCGGACCACTTGTTGCTGACATCACACTTGATGACGACGTCACCATTTTGTACACCTCTGGTACTACCGGACGCCCGAAGGGTGCAGTGTCTACTCACCGTGCGTTGATTAGTTCGCTCATGTCGTTCTCTGTTCGAAATGCAGTATTGAAATTGGCATCAGACGAACCAGAAGCACCTGCAGATCCGTTCCCGCCGTCATTCATTTTGATTGTTCCTCTTTTCCATGTCACCGGTTGCGTGCCAGTGATGCTCAGCTGTTTCATGGCTGGTCTCAAACTTGTCATCATGTACAAGTGGGACGCAGGCAAAGCACTACCGATCATCGCTGAGGAAAAAATCACGAACTTTGTTGGCGTTCCAACTCAGTCATGGGACCTTGTGAACCATCCTGATTTCGCAAAGTACGACACCAGCAGCCTTCGCCAAGTAGGCGGTGGTGGTGCACCAGCACCAGCAGCGCTTGTTGACAAGATTGACAAGGCCATCACAAAGGGAAGCCCCGGACTTGGCTACGGCATGACCGAGACCAATGCGTACGGACCTGGTAACACGGGCAAGTTCTATACAGATCGCCCAACCAGCACAGGCCGCGCAACACTGCCGATGCGTCTCGAGATTCGTGACCCTGAAACGTTTAAAACACTCGGGCCAAACGAAATGGGCGAAGTGTGTATGTTCGGCCCTATGTTGATTCGTGGATATTGGAATCGTCCTGAAGCAACCGCTGAAACAATTGTTGATGGTTGGTTACGTACCGGCGACGGTGGATACATCGATGAAGAAGGCTTCTTGTTCATTAAGGACCGTATCAAAGACATGATTCTTCGCGGTGGCGAAAACATTTACTGCGTTGAAGTGGAAGGTGCTGTCTATGAGCATCCTGCAATTCATGAAGCCGCAGTCTTCGGTGTTCCTCACGAGCGCCTTGGTGAAGAAGTGGGAGTTGCCATCTTTCCGAAAGAAGGCGTGGCATTCACTGCTGATGATCTGTGGAAGTTCCTTGATGGAAAGATTTCGTCCTTCAAGGTTCCGAATCATGTTGTCATTATGAATGAACCATTGCCCCGTAATGCGGCCGGCAAGTTCTTGAAGACTGAACTTCGCGACCTAGTGGGCAAGGGCACGCTCAAAGCTGAGACTCGTTAAGTAGTGGCGGTCTCTTCAGGGGGCCGCACACTCGATAGCGGCTCGGATGTGAGCTGCTGTGAGTTCAGGAAAGTCCACGATGATTTCATCGTTAGTCATTCCGGATGCAAGGTAGTCGAGGACATCGTTTACGGAGATGCGTGTACCTATAAAACATGGCTGACCGCCACGTTTTCCTGGTTGCATATGGATTATCGATGTCAGATCCATTCCCTTACTTTACATACAGGGTCTGTCACTTTGTCAAGCAATTATTAGGGCGAAACGGTCTCTTCAGGGGGCCGCACATTTCGGAACATCATCAGAAGAAGTAGGTCATACGTAATTTTGAAGGCTGCACAAATTAGTAGTGGCCATGCAAAATTTGATTGATCAAGCATCCAGCCAGCTGCAAGTGGCGGCAACGCAGAAGCCAAGCTGCGTGGAACATTTGTGATGCTTGCTGCAGCTGCACGTTCGTGTGGTTGCACCACTGCCATCACGTAACTGGTGCGAACAGGTACGTCCATCTGCGACAGCAAACCGCGCAGAATAAATAGCCCCATGGCCCACCACACGTTGGGTGCAAGAACAACTGCAGCTAACAACACGCTGGCTGGGATGTGAGTGAACACCATGGTGCGCACAAGCCCAATGCGCTTTGACACCCGCACGGCTAGCAAGGACGAGAACGCAGACAAGATGCCAGCTGAGAAAAAGATGATGCCCAAAGTTCCTGGTGTGAGGTCAAAGCGCCGGTAGACCCACAACGCAAAGATTGCTTGCGTGGCAAAGCCCCCACCAAATGAGTCAAGACTGAACAATGCAGCAAGTGTGTACACAGTTTTGCGTGACTGTTTGCCAAGCGCCGAATCTGCTTTTGTGGTGCGCATGCGGCTTGCTGGCGACAACCGAGAATAAATAGCTAGTAGCAATAATCCTGCAAGTCCGTACAACACAAAAGCTGCGCGTCGGCCAACCTCAGAATCATGCCCCATTGATGTTGCTAGCCAGATAGGAATGCCAGCGCACAGTGCACCGATTGCGCCGACCAGTGAACCCACCAAGTTGAAGACTGCAAATACTTTCGTGCGGTCAGTATCTGACACGGTTCCTGACAGCGTTGCTTGTTCGAGCGGCAAGAACACACTGACGTCGCCAGCACTTGGGTTCATTGTTCCGATTGCAGCAACGATAAGCAAGAGAATGAACGGAGTGCTCAGACCAAAAGCAATTCCAGTAATCACCATTAACCAGGATGAATACGTCAGTAAACGTTCAATGGAAAAACGATGTGAAGAGACCCCAACGATCAAAGTCAGTGCTGCAGAACCCAGCAATGATGCAGTGACGACGGCACCCACTTGAAACCCGGAAAAACCGAGATGCAACAGGAACGCCGGGAGCAAAACATATGCAATGCCATCTACAAACGCGCGCACGCCACGAGTAGCAATGATGAGCTTTGCATCAGAGCTGGCAGAGGCAGGAAGAAAAGCGATGTTATGCCTTGAGTGCTTGAGAAACGATGTCTGCTTCGCGTCGTCGGAGATCTGTGTTGACTCGTTGACGTTCAAGAACCTGGTCGAGCATCTTGCCAGCTTGTGCAATGGGGTGCTCCGAGAAGAACGACTGAATGTCAGCTTCCATTGTGTCTGAGTTCAATGTGGCGGTAGCACTTGCCATGCGGATGATGGTGTTTCCTGGGAATACATCATTGGCGTGTTGCCAATTTTGGCGCACAAAGCTCCATGCCTGTTCACCATGCTTGCGATTAGCAATGCAGCGGTTCAATAAGAACGGTGCATTTTGTGTCTTTACTTCACTAGTTAACGCAAACTCACACGTGCGTGCAATGAGCTCTGCATTGTCGAATTCAGCCAGCGCATAGAGCATGCGAATTTGCTCTTGTGGGGTTGACGGGTCGCGGTAACGCCCGAGGAACCAGTCGTAATCACCGGCGTCACCAGTTGCTGCAACAACATTGGTGGCAGCTGCAACAAGCTCTGGTTCTGTGATGGTGTTGTTAAACAAGATGTCTCGGCATTGGCGCTGTGCGTCAGTGTTCTTTCCATAGATAGCAAGTTGCTGCACGAGAAGCCCACGCAATTTTGCAACAAGGTCTTCTTCGCCTTTGACGGGCGTCCACCCAAGTCGAGCAAGCGCAGGAGACACCAATTGTGTGACAAAGGATGTGAATGCTGGTTCAGACTCGGTTGGCACAATGCGGGAAAGAGATTTGAGAGAAGCAGAAATTGTTTGCCAGACGGCAAGGTCTTTTTCGTCAGTAAAGCCCTTCAGAAATGCAATGTATGCATCTGAGTTCATTGCGCCAGCGACTACTGCATTCCATGCATCATCAACCAGGTTGTATCGCTCGAGCGTGTCAAGCGAAGACAATGTTGTACCAGTAATGCGCAATAGGAGATCAGCAGAATATTCCACGCGGAAGAATCCGGGTCCGTTTGCATTAACCACAATTGTGGCGGAGGTGTCAGAGAGAGGAATACGAATTTCGTCTGTCTCTAACAAGACTTTGCTAGAGGTGTTGCCTATGCGCAGATGAATGGGCACAACCCACAACGTGGCATCGGGATTGTTGTCAAAGGAGAACTGTCGTTGAGAGAGCACCAGATCAGTTCCGTTAATTTTTACCGAAATCAGTGGGTATCCGGCTTGCCAGATCCATGAATCCATGAGGCGACGGACAGGAACAACGGGGCCACCATCAGTACTGACGACATGTTCGATGGCATCCCACAGATCATTGGTTTCGGTATTGCCGAACGCGTGAGTCTTTAGGTAGTGGCTAACACCGGCGCGAAACCGGTCAGGTCCGATGTATTGCTCGAGCATGCGCAAGATGGCGCCACCTTTTTGATACGTGAGAACGTCGAACATGCCATCGGCATCAGCAGGGGAGTTAACAGGAAATTCAATGGTGCGCGTTGAGTGCAATGAGTCAACATCGAATGCTGCACTGCGATCAAGACCGAAAGATGTCCAGAGTTGCCACTGAGGCATGAACGCATCACATGCTGCGTATTCCATAAATGTTGCAAATGCTTCGTTGAGCCAAATGCCGTTCCACCAGCGCATGGTGACAAGGTCACCGAACCACATGTGAGCTAGTTCATGAGCAACGACTAGAGCTACAAGTTCTTGTTCAACTTGTGTTGAAGTTTCAGGGTCAACGAGCAACAAAACTTCTCGGAAGGTGATGCATCCGACATTTTCCATAGCGCCTGAAGCAAAGTCTGGCAATGCAAGAAGATCTACTTTGTCGCCGGGGTAGGGCACGCCGTAATAGGTCTGAAACCAATCAAGAGCAAAGGTGCCAGCGCGCATTCCGAATTCAGTGAGATGAGATTTACCAGGTACATGAATAATGCGCACTTCAATGTCGCCCACCATTTCGGTGGCAGAAGCTTCAAGAGGCCCGACAACAAATGCAACCAAGTAGGTAGACATGATCATGGTGTCAGCAAACCAAATGCGAGTGAGGCCATTGGTCAGTGACTCCCGACGAAATTCTTTGCTGTTTGACACGGCAAGGAATTCGCTCTTAATGGTGAGGTCTATTGCGAATACGGCTTTGAAATCTGGTTCGTCGAAGCAGGGGAATGCGCGACGACAGTCTGTGGACTGCATTTGTGTGGTGGCAATAGTGCGCACGATGCCAGAGTCATCAGTAAAGGTAGAGCGATAGAAGCCACGCAACTTGTCATTGAGAATGCCAGTAAAAACTATGGCAATGTCGCATGGGCCTTGTGCCACGTTGGCACTGATGATGAGACGCTCTGATTCTTCGTGCAATGTGAATGTGGCATTGGCGCCATTGACAGTGACTGACGCGATGTCTAATTCAATGGCATTCACCACAATCTCTGAAACAGCAGTTGTGGCTTGAGCTGAGATAAGGACAGAACCCGTAAATGATGCGGCATCAAGATCAGGGGTTAACGACACCTCGTAGCGAGAAGGCACAACGGTGCGGGGCAGGCGAAAAGGATTATCAAGATGGCTCACGCAATAAAGGTTACTGGCATGGCTGGTGCGACTACCGTAGAGAACCGTGCCACGTAGTCATCCTTTCACCGCCCATATCCCTTCTCTCACCAATAAAGAGGGCATTCTGTATGACGTCGTCGGGGTGGGCAACGCTCTTGTCGACATGATTGCAATGGTCGACGATGCGTTCCTTGCCTCTCATGAGATGGTGAAGGGTTCAATGGCCCTTATTGAAACAGATCGCGCCGTTCAGTTATCAACTGCGGTTGGGGCCAGCACTCGTACCAGTGGTGGTTCTGGCGCAAATACCATCGCAGGCATTGCAAGCCTTGGTGGAGACGTTGCGTTTATCGGCAAAGTTGCAGACGATGAATTTGGTGCCGTGTTCGCTGAAGACATGAAGAAAGTTGGTGTTGATTTCCGCAGTGGTACACCTGACTCATCTGTTCCGACAGGACGTTGCATTATTGCGGTTACTCCCGATGCCCAGCGAACAATGAATACGTTCCTCGGTATCTCTACACAGTTGTCTTTTTCAGATCTTGATGCCAGCATTATTTCTGCTGGCGCAGTGCTGTATCTCGAGGGGTACCTCTTCGACCGCGATGAAGCAAAGGATGCGTTTCGCCAAGCTGCAGCGGTTGCGCACGCCCATGGCCGCGTTGTATCACTGACCTTGTCCGATTCGTTTTGTGTAGATCGCCACCGTGCTGATTTCCAAGCGTTGGTGCGCAATGACATTGACGTGTTGTTTGCCAACGAAGATGAACTGAAGTCTTTGTATGAAACAGTTGATTTTGATGAAGCAGTGGAACTGTTGCGACGCGATTGCCATATTGCTGCAGTGACACGAAGCGAGAAAGGCTCTGTTGTCGTTACGCGCGATGATATTCATACAGTTCCTGCGGTGCCCATTGCCAGCGTGGTTGATACCACTGGCGCAGGCGACTTGTATGCCGCTGGGTTCTTGCGCGGACTCACGCAGGGCAAAGACCTCACCAGTTGTGCCCGTATCGGGGCTATTGCAGCTGCCGAAGTGATTTCACATGTGGGCCCACGACCCTTGGTGCCGTTGACTTCTTTGTTGCCTGCTGATTTGCAGTAACGCCCGTAGCCTTTATGGCATGAGCGATACTTCGGCACTTACAGTTCTTGGCCAAACAGTGCATCATGCCATTGCGCACGTGGAAGTGTTCCCGGCACCTGCGCATGTTTCATCTGTCACGTTTACAACTGATGAGTTGTCGTCAATCTGCCCGGTGACGCAACAGCCAGATATTGCAACAGTTGTTATTGAATACGAACCAGACCAGTTCTGCATCGAATCAAAGAGCCTCAAGTTGTACCTGTGGGGTTTCCGGGATCGTGCAGTATTTGCAGAAGCATTAGCCGCTGAAATTGCAGAAGAAGTGATGGCAACAGCCAAGCCATACGCAGTGCGTGTGCACTTAACGCAACGTCCTCGTGGTGGTATTGAAGTCAGTGCCGTTGCTGAAATGTTCAGCGACGCCGAATAGCAATTATTGCTTGCGTCCGCGTTCCATAATTTTGGCGCGACGCTCTTCAACCTTCTTTGGGTCGAACTGAGATTTGCGCCATTGGCGGCCATCTTCAGATTCGCGTTCCCATTTCTTCTTTTCGGCAGCATGACCTGCGTACGTTGAACGAATTTGGCGAACACCGTCTTGTTCGTTGCCAATTATGTCAAGCGCGATAGAGCGTGTGAACGACATGAGATCAGCATGTGGAACTACATGGTTCACGAGCCCAAATGCCAATGCCTCTTCAGCCAACATGAAGTTGCCAGTAAAGCTCATCTCGCGTGCGCGACGAACACCAATTGCTTGAGGCAACAACACGGTGAGGCCCCACCCTGGCATCACGCCAACGCGAGAATGTGTGTCGCCAAATTTTGCGTTCTCTGATGCGATCAGGAAATCACAATTCAGTGCCAGTTCGAATCCGCCGGTAATGGCAACGCCATTGACTGCACCGATGAGTGGTTTTGATACGCGGGGGAATGGTCCGCGTGCTCCTGATGAGTTCTTTGACCCGTCTGCTCCGGTGCCGCGCAAGTTGCCGCCCGTATCGCCCAATTCTTTGAGGTCAAGGCCGGCACAAAACGCAGGGTCAGTGCCGGTGAGGATGATGACATCAACAGAATCATCTTTGTCGGCGGTCTTCATGAAAGCCGGCAACAACTTCAGCACTTCACTGCTGAGGGCATTGCGGGCCGCCGGCCGATTCATGGTGATGGTGGCGATGCGCTCGCTCACCTCGTATAAAACAACATCTGAACTCATTTCCCCACCGTAGGCGACCGACGGGGAAATTACATAGGCCGGTGTGCGAAACTGGCAACTATGAGCCTTGTACTACTAACAGTTGCAGAGGGTGTTGCCACCCTGACCTTGAATAACCCTGATGAGCGAAACACGTTGACTGCCCCAATGGTGGCCGAGATACTTGCCGCTATGGACACGATAGAAGGCGACCCTTCTATTGGGGCCATTGTGGTGACCGGTACCGCGCCAGCGTTCTGCGCCGGAGCAAACCTTGGGAACCTTGCTACCGCATCTGGCAGCAGCCTTGGCACTATCTATGAAGGTTTCTTGCGGATTGCACGTAGCCCACTGCCAACCATTGCAGCAGTAAATGGTGCAGCAGTTGGTGCCGGAATGAACTTGGCACTCGGGTGTGATGTTCGCATCGCTGCGCGTCGTGCAAAGTTTGATACGCGCTTTTTGCAAATTGGTATTCACCCAGGCGGAGGACATACGTGGATGCTTCGCCGCATCACCGGCCCACAAACTGCATTTGCCACCGTGATGTTTGGTGAAGTGCTTGATGGTGCCGAAGCAGAGCGCGTTGGGCTTGTGTGGAAATGCGTTGACGATGATCAACTACTGATCGAAGCACAAAAGATGGCTGCACGCGCCGCAAGTGTTCCGCGTCCGTTGCTAGAGAGCGTGAAGAAAACCATTCAAGAAATGGCAGACGTAGTCACACACCCCGAAGCAGTGGAACGCGAACTAGTTCCACAATTGTGGAGCACGAAGCAGCCATGGTTTGCAGAACGCATTGCTGCGTTGCAGGCCAAAATATCTAAGAAGTAATTTCTTACGATACGTACGTGATGCGTATTTTTTGAGCTGAGTTTCCACCTGGGCCTGAAGGCTCAACTTGGATATCGAAGTCTGCGGGTCCGGGAGCCCACGCTATGTTTTTCGGTGGAACGCTGTAACACTTTGCGCCAATGTCCCACTTCAAAGTCATTGTAGATGGGTCGGCAGTGTTGATTGGAGTGTCAGTTTTCATTTCTAGGTCTGTGCTCGTCAGTGCGTCACATTTACCGACCGATGGATTTCCATTTGGAATATCGGGTGTGAACTTGAAACCAGCAAGGTCATAGAACGTTCCTGTTTCGCCGTCGATTGCTAAACGCTGCGGGCGGTACACCTTGAGCCACAATGTTTGTGCTGGGCCGACATTGATGGTTGGTTCATTAATGCGGGCACCTTCAGGACTTTGAATTGTTGCGGAATAGTCGATGTTTGTGTAATTGACTCCGTCATTTCCGTATGCGATAAACATTGGGTGGGTAACAAACACAAAGCCGGCGCTCGAAGTAAATTCGTAATTCTTTCCATCTTCTGTTTCAACCTTCATCGAGAACGTGTCTTGACCTGTGGGTAAGTCAGTTGTTCCGAAGTTATATGCCGACCCG